>JBFLYD010000011.1 GCA_040756905.1 Acidobacteriota bacterium | reverse complement strand
GTTTGCTTGAAGTTGATTTAAAAACCAATATCCCATTCAGTGTATACAATTGAAAAGATCGTTTGTTCTAATAATTTCAATAGATTGTCTCTTATGCGACGCTCTTGCTTAGTAAAGTCACGCTAGAAGGATGATTGTGAACTAAAACTACTGAAGCGGCGCTATGGATTATAGCTTCTTTAAATACCTCCCGTGGATGAACCAGATTAGCATTGAGTGTGCCTACAGAGATTGTAGAGATGCCTATGATTCTATTGCGTGTATTAAGGAGAATAAGTTTAAAATGTTCCTTAGCCTTATCTTGAATGCTTTTATGGATAGCATTAACTACACTTTGCGGGTTTTTGATATCAAAATCTTTTATTTCTGGTTCTAAATCCTGCCTTTTGCCTAATTCAAAACAGGCTTTTATCTGAGCAGCCTTTGCAAAAGCGATTCCTTTTATCTGGGATAGTTCTTCTATGGTTGCTTGACTTATGGCTTTTATACTACCAAACTTTGATAATAACTCCTGTGCAATATTCATCACAGATTTGTTAGGGATGCCTCGTCCAATAACTAAAGCCAGAAGTTCGGAAGCAGAGAGTGCCTCCGGACCGAATTTTTTGAGCCTCTCCCGTGGTCTTTCAGGTTTTGGTAGGTCGCGAATAGTAAAAGACGATTGTTTATTCATTTATTTTCACCCCTTCTCTAACTTAAAGTTCTTCAGTTGGTTTATATTCTCTCTTAGGTTTGTAATTATCTTTATTCATAAATATTACTCAATCCTAATGATCTAAAATAGGCATTTACTGTTTCTACAATAATTTTGCAGCATTTTTGAAGGAAATTTTTATAATTTTCAATCTTCCACAAATTTCTATCCAAGGGGACAAATTGCTTTCCTAACTTTGCCTGATCAATTGATAATAAATATTGCTCTGGAGAACTACTAGAAATCTTTCTGTTAGCCATTTGAGTTAAAAAAGCAATATTAACTGTATCTTCTCTGAGAGTATATTCATAATCGGCCTTTTTTTGTTCTGGCTTCGGCTTCCCCTTTCTTGGTTCGTTTATAACCTCAACAATTTGAAAAGAGTATGAACCTGGCTTTTCAACAGGTTTTAGTTTGCCATCTTCACTATACTTATCAAGCCAGACAAGTTCAGTTTTTTTGATGTCTATCTTTGCCATAGGTAAACATCCTTTGAATCTAACGCATTATTTAACTTAAAATCGTCCTCTAATCGTCCTCTAATCGTCCAAAATCGTTCACTTTATTTGTAGAAGGTAACGAGTAGCTTTGCCTTTACCTTCTACATTGAGTATACCTTTTTCTACCATTTCACTCAATTCTTTAGAAGCCAAACTTTTTTTAATGTTGCCAATGTTACAATAAATTTTTCTATCAATATTACCCTGTTCTATAATATAGTTAATTGCTTTTCTTTGCCTTTCATTTAAATCTAAAGATGCCAAATATTCCTCTGCCAATTTCGATTTCCTAAGAGTAACTACAATACTTGTGCCTGTATATTCAAAATCTGGCTCAGGCAGGTTCCACTCTTTGCACCAATCAATTATCTTGTTTGTTCCTGTGCCAACCTCTTCTATGTATTTGATCCAGAAAAATGCTTTTGCTATAAGTGGATTAAAAGGTCTTGATTCATGTTTTTCTTTTAACTTCTCCACTGTCCAACCTTCTGGCAGTTTTCCCGGATTCCAGAATTCTATTCTATCATCAAAGATTCTCACCTGCACCTTGGATGTAGAGCGATAATCACGATGGGCGATAGCATTAACAAGTGCCTCTCTTATTGCTTTTGGAGGATATTCCCATCTCTCTTGCCTCTCAATTTTACCGTCTTCAATCCAGGAAGTTAGAGAAATGTGATTAAATATAAATTTTTCTGTTTCAACTATTTGTTCAATCAAATTTCCACCAATATCTTTCATATCAATTATCATGCCTGTGACGGTAGTACCTTTAAATCGAACACATTTAACTTCTGCTTGAATAAAAAAGTTTTGAGGATTTTTGCCAAACAATAATATAGCTGAATTTGTCAGATTACCATCCTTTAGAAGATTCAAACGCATCAGAGCTTCACTCAACGGAACATTCGGACTTATATCGAGTCCTCTTTCAATACGAGCTGTTTTCAAAAAAGTTTTAAATTTAATCTTATTAATGTGTTGCAAGCCAGCGTTTTTGCAGATTTGATTATCAAAACGAAATTCTTCTTTGTGCTTTTCAATAATTGCGTTTTCGTATTCGTCTTTTGACATTCGGACAGTAGATTTACCAAGTCTTTTAAATGGTCTTCCAAAGGCTAATACCAGTTTATCAGATGCTTCTTTAACATCTATAACTAAAACATTTCTATTTTCTTTCTTCTCAAAGGAAACTTCTGGATAAACTTTTGGGTCTGTATTGTTAATAATCTTGCTTGTTAGATTTTCAATAGTATCTTTGCCAACTTTTATACCAACTACATTTCCTGAATCTGATACTCCTACAAAGATTTCCCCTCCATTTGTGTTAGAAAATGCTGAGACCGTTTCTACAATTTCTTTCCACTCCCCTACTGACTTTTTAAACTCAATCTTTTCTGTTTCATTCATATCTGTTTAACAACTCCCGGTTAATCTTAAATATATCCATTCTTCCATAAACTTAACATTCTTCTTTTATCAATCAAAATTTCTCAAAAATCTATATGAATTATATAAAAATAACTAACAATTGTTAAGGGGGATTTCAAAAAATTAAATAAAAAAATGCAACTTGACTTTTAGGGAAGGGAAAATTAAATTGAGCTAAATGAGAATTGCATATGATGTAAGGCCTCTTATCAAGAAAGAAACAGGAGTGGGAGTATATCTTAAAAACCTCCTTGAAAACTTAGCAGAAATAGATAAAGAAAACGAATATTATCTGTTCTCAGGTTCAGTTAAGGATAGATTCCCAGAAGAAAAAATACCTGAATTTTCGAAATATAAATTGGTAGATGTTCGGATATCTGTAAATGCTCTTAATTACCTATGGAATAATTTATCGTTTCCAAAAATTGATTTATTTTTTAAAGAAAAAATAGATGTATGCCACTCACCAACTCCTCTTATCATACCCACAAAAGGGAAAAAGGTAATAACTGTCCATGACCTTTTCTTCTTAGAAAAGCCAGAGTGGTGCGAAAGAGAGATAAAAAGAGACTATGCAAAGAAAATAAAAAAGAGCATAAAAATCTCTGATGGAATAATAACTCCTTCATACTTTACAAAAAAAGATGTACTTGAAAGATTTGAAATCCTGGAGAAAAAGATAAGAGTTATCCATCATGGTGTTAATAAAATATTCACTGAATTCATTCCTGATGAAGAAATAAATAGTGTTAAATCTAAATACAATCTCCCAAAAAATTTTATCCTTTTTGTTGGAAATCTTGAAAAGAGAAAGAATATTATAAACTTATTAAAAGCATTCTCTTTAGTTTGCAGAAAAATTAATGATTTATCACTCCTGCTTATTGGAGATGGAAGAGCTCATAAAAAAGAAATAATTTATGAGGTAAATAAACTGAAAATTAATGAGAAAGTTTCTCTTATTGGTTATGTAAAACAGGATGAGCTTCCCTCGTTCTATAAACTCTGTTTGGCGTTTGTATTTCCATCCTTATGGGAAGGGTTTGGTCTTCCTTTATTAGAAGCGATAGCATCAGGTGTGCCAGTAGCAGCCTCAAAAACAACTTCAATTCCTGAAGTTGCAGAAAATTCAGCTTTGTACTTTGACTCCAATGATATAGAAGATATGGCAGAGAAATTAGAAAAAATTTTAACTGATATAGATTTAAGGAGGGAATTGATTAAACAAGGAAAAGATACAGTAAAAAAATTCTCCTGGAAAAGAGCTGCTGAAGAAACCCTTAGTTTTTACCAGGAGATTTTATGAGAATTGGAATTGATTCCAGAGAGTTAGAAGGAAACCCAACAGGGGTGGGGAGATACTTAGAGGGGCTTCTTAAAAACTGGGCAAGTTTAAATATAGAATTTTTCCTTTTTTTCAGAAATGAAATTCCTGAATTAAAATTTTTGGATTCGCCAAATTTTGAAAAAATACTTGTGAAAAAGAAAACAAAAAACTGGGTATGGGAGCAGGTGGGCATTTTAAACATAATTAATAAGTTAAATCTTGACCTTTACTTTTCTCCATCTTATTCAATTCCTCTATTAACATCTGTCCCAACAGCATTTGCGCTTCATGATCTATCATTCGAATACAACCGAAAATGGTTCAATAAAAAAGAAGGATTCAAGAGGAGATTCCTTGCAAAATATTCATCAAAAAAAGCGAAAACAATTTTCACTGGAACGGATTTTATTAAAAACGAAATCATCAAACATTACAAAACTGAGGAGAAGAAAATAAGAGTAATTCCTTATGGTGTTAAACCAATCTTTCACTTTAAAGAATACATCGATCTGGAGAAGGGAAAGGGAAAAACAATACTAACAGTGGGAGCTCTATTTCAAAGAAGAAACATTCCACTCCTTCTCAAATCTTTCAGAAAAATAATCGAGAAAAACCCTGATGTAACCCTGAAGATAATCGGTGAAAACAGAACATTCCCTAAAATTGATTTTAAAAGGATTTGCGAAGATTTAGGAATTGAAAAAAAGGTTTATTTCATCGAATATCTACAGGATGAAGATTTAGTGAAACAATATTATACTTCAGACCTCTTTGTATCTTTATCCGAGTATGAAGGGTTTGGGTTTCCTGTGCTTGAAGCTTTAGCCTGCGGATTGCCCGCACTTCTTTATAAAAATCTGTGCTATCTTGAGATATTTAAGGATGTAGCCTTTTTTGTTGAAAAAATGAACCCATCTGAGATAAGCTCTCAAATTTTAGAGATTCTTAATATGAAGTTAGGTACAGAAAGAAGAAAGGAAATTGCTGAATATACAAAAGGATTCTCATGGGAGAATACAGCCCGGAAGACTATCTCATCTTTATTGGAATTGATTAATTGATTGAAAAAGTAGGGAAAAACTCGCTTATTCTCTTTTTCACAAAAATAATAGCTCCCCTTTCAACTTTTATAATCATTTATTATGTAGCGTTAAAATTAAAAGCCGAGGGCATGGGCGAATTTAACATAATATTTACATATCTCACATTATTTCAAATATTTTCAGAGCTCGGTTTGAATACATATCTTTCAAAACAGATTCCGATTTCTCCTGAGAAAAAAGACCTTTACTTTTTATCATCGGTAACAGTAGCTTTTTCAGCTTCTCTTTTTTTAATTTTAATAATCGATTTAATTATTTTTTCTCTTCCCTATTCTGATGTCGTAAGAAAATCAATCTACATAAGTTCATTTGTTTTAATTGCTCATTCGATTAATGTTTCTTTTGAAGGAATTTACAATGGTCTCAATCGAATTGAAATCTATGGAGCAGGAATTCTTCTTGAAAATGTGTTTAAGTTATTCTTCAGTATCTATGGATTACTCAGAGGAAAAGGAATTGTATATCTTTCAATCATTTACCTATTTTCAAAAATATTGGCATCAATTCTATTTATTTCATTCTACTATTTCAAAGTGTCTTCAAAAAAATTGTCTCTTGATTTAAAATTTTTAAAAGAACTGATCAAAGAAATATTTGCATTTTCAGGGATTCTTTTTATCTATTCATTTTTCTGGAGAATAGACATCATTACTCTTTCCATTCTCAGGAATCCAGCTGACACAGGAATCTACTCGATGGCATCAAAGTTAATATTAGTGTGGGGGATAATACCAATGAGTATATCTCAAGCACTCGTTCCTATCCTTAGCGGCTTGAAGTCAAAAGAATATCAAAATTTCAAAAGATACTTTTCTTTCTTTTTAAACCTAACTACCTGGATTTCTATCCTTCCTTTTCTTTTAAGCTTTTTTTATCCTGAAAAAATCATCCGTTTCTTACGACTTCCCGAAGAATTCATTCATTCTTCATTTCCTCTTAAAATCCTCTCTTTTATGATTATCCTATGGTACATGAATGAAATTTTCCAGAAGACCCTGATATGTTTAGATTTTCAAAAAAAAGTTTTCTGGATAGGGGTAAGGAGCACAGTAGTAGGCTTAGGTTCAATCTTTTTGCTTACGCATTTATATGGATATAATGGCACTGCAGCTGGCTTGATTCTTACATATTTGTTTGATTTCAGCCAGAGTTTATTCTATCTTTTAAGAATGAAAGTTTTTGATTCAAATAATTTAAAGATTTTTGGAAAGTTTGCAATCCTTTTGATTCTCAATGCCTTTTATTTAACCGTATTAAAAGATTTCGACTTGATAAAACTTGCCATTTTTCAGGGGATATTCTTTCTTGCATCTTCTCTATTACTAAGGTTAACCCCTGTCAATCTTAAAAAATTTATGTCATGAAAATTGCTTTTGACATAAGAAAAATAAACGATTTCGGAATTGGAAACTATATAGCCAACCTTCTTACTGAAATTTCAAGGCTCGATTTAAAAAATGAATATTATCTTTTGGGCTATAAAAGAGATTTTGAAGGCTTAAAGGGGAAATTTCCTGAAAATTTTAACTTTGTTTCTGCAACTGCTGGTAAATACTCTATGTCAGAACAATTAAAATTGCCGTTAATCCTTGAAAAGATTAAACCCGATGTATTCCATTCACCACACTATGTAATTCCAATTCTCTATAAAGGGAAAATAATTACAACCATCCATGACATAATTCACATACTCTTTCCTGAATTTCTGCCCAATCCTCTGGCCTTTTATTACGCAAAATATTTCATCGGTGCAGCATGCAAAAAATCACGATTGATAATAACAGTTTCTGAAAACTCTAAAAAAGACATCCTGAGGCATTTTCCTGAAGCTCGAGATAAGATTTCGGTTATATACAACGGAATCGATAACAGATTCTTTAAAGATCTACAAATACAAGTTAGAGAAAAAGAAGGCCTTTACATTCTTTATACTGGCAACATAAAAAAACATAAAAATTTAGAAACATTAATAAAAGCTTATTCAAAATTAGAAAAATCCTTCCCTCATAAATTAATGATTGTTGGAGGTAACCCATACAGAGAGCTTGTTAAAATTGTGGATGAATTGAATTTGAATGAAAAAGTTATTTTTAAAGGTTATGTCAGTGAATCTGAGTTGATTTCTCTTTATGAGCAAGCCTCTCTATTTATTTTTCCATCCCTATATGAAGGGTTTGGAATCCCTCCCCTCGAGGCTATGGCAATGGGTATTCCTGTGTTAAGCTCAAATTTTTCCTCTCTTCCAGAAATCCTTAAAGATGGCGCTATCTATTTTAACCCCTTAGATGAAAATGAACTCTTTGAAAAAGCAAAAGAATTACTATCCAATGAAATGCAAAAAGAAAAATTAATAAAAAAGGGGAAGGAAATTGCTAAAGAATATTCATGGAAAAATAATGCCTTGAAAACATTGAAATTATATGAAATTATAGGTAAAAATGAATAGAGTTGCATTAATCCATGACTGGCTTACAGGAAGAAGAGGTGGAGAAAAAGTGTTAGAAGCTCTGGTAACTCTTTTCCCTGATGCCGATATTTTTACCCTGTTTCATTTCAAAGGCTCTCAGAGTAAAATTATCGAGGATAAAAAAATACATTGGAGTTTTTTACAGAATTTTCCTTTCATCAAAAAATTCTACAGAAACTATCTCCCTTTATATCCGATAGCAATTGAACTTTTCAATTTAGAAAAATACGACCTTATAATAAGCTCAAGCCATTGTGTTGCGAAAGGAATAATCCCCCATCCTCATTCTCTCCATATCTGTTACTGTCATACTCCGATGAGATATGCCTGGGATCTTTACCATTATTATTTTCCTCAACCATCGATGTCACTATTTAAAAAAATATTCATACCGTCAATCATGAACTGGTTAAGAACATGGGATCAGGCTACATCACTCAGAGTTGACTACTTCATCTCAAATTCCTACCATGTGGCAAAAAGAATAAAGAAATACTACGGAAGAGAAGCAGAGGTTATAAATCCTCCGGTCGATACGGAATTTTTTACCCTTTACGAAGAAAAGGAGGATTATTATTTAATAGTATCAGCTCTTGTTCCCTATAAAAAAATTGACCTCGCAATTTCAGCATTTAACAGAATTAACAAAAAACTGAAAATTGTAGGGAATGGTCCGGATTACAAAAAGCTGAAGAAATTGGCCGGAAAAAATGTAGAATTCCTCGGCTCTGTATCAGATTCTGATTTAAAATTCTTCTATCAAAGAGCAAAATGTTTTCTTCTCCCAGGGGAGGAAGATTTTGGAATAGCTCCTTTAGAAGCGCAGGCTTGCGGGACTCCTGTTATTGCGTTTAGAAAAGGAGGAGCAACCGAGACAATATTAGAAAATGAGACAGGAATTTTTTTTGAAAAATTAAATATAGAAAGCCTTATAAGTGCTATTGACAAATTTGAAAAAATTAAATTTAATTTTAAAAAAATTAGAGATTGGACATTAAATTTTTCTTATGATAAGTTTTTAGATAGAATAAGAAAATCAATCGATGAGAAAATCGAAAAATTTAGAGAAAAATGATAGTTAAAAGACATCAGCCTTTAAATTTTTTCTTTTTGGTAAGCGATGCAATTTCAATCATCATTTCTTTTATATTAGCCTATTTTGTAAGGTTCTTTACTTTTCTTCCTGCTCCAAAAGGTATACCCGAGTTCGGATATTACCTTAATTCCATATTTCTTTTTCTTTTTATTCACATAATTGTATTTCATTTTCAAAGATTTTACAAAATAAAATTAAAAAGACCCAGGTCTGAGGATCTTTTTACAATATTCATCAACATCATAATAACTAATCTGGTTGCTCTTGGATTTTTGAGCTATTTGAGGAGTTACAGATTAACTAAATTTGAAATATCCCATTTATTCCTTCTTGTTTATGCCGTCCTCGGCTTCTTTTTTATTTTCATCTCAAGGGGATTTGTATGGAATACCATAAGAGCAGCTTACAGAAAAAACTACAAAAGAAACACCCTTGTAATAGGAGCAGGGGAGACAGGTCAGATGATAGCTGAAAAAATAAAAAAATACGAAGACCTTGGTTATAAATTTGTAGGTTTTGTGGATGATGAGAAGGGAGGAGAAGACATATTAGGAAAAACCAATCAATTATCTAAGATTGTAAAAGAAATGAACATCAAAGAAATATTTATAGCATTACCCCTGCATCTTTACGATAAGTTTATCGACATCATTAAGATTGCCAATGAAAATATTGTTGAACTGCGTTTAGTGCCTGACATGCTCCAATATCTTACTCTAAAGACAGGAATTGATAAATTTGAAGGTATCCCTGTAATAAATTTAATGGATATCCCTCTTATGGGATGGAAATCTGTCTTAAAGAGAATCATCGATATTATAATTTCTTTTGTCTGCCTGATAATTCTTATCCCTGTATTTTTACTCACCGCTTTATTAATCAAACTAACTTCAAAAGGAAAAATTATATATAAGCAAGAAAGAGTCGGACTCGATGGAAAACAATTTAAAATTTACAAATTCAGAACAATGATTGAGGATGCAGAAAGACAAACAGGTCCTGTTTGGGCTGCAGATGATGACCCGAGAATCACTCCGATAGGGAAAATTTTAAGGAAATTAAGCATAGATGAATTTCCACAACTTTATAATGTTTTGAAAGGGGACATGAGTTTAGTGGGACCAAGACCAGAGAGACCTTATTTTGTCGAGTCTTTCAAAAAATATTTTCCCCATTATATGTTAAGACACAAAGTTAAATCAGGAATGACCGGATGGGCTCAGGCTCATGGTTTAAGGGGAAATACCCCCTTGGATAAAAGATTGGAATATGACCTTTATTACATTGAAAACTGGTCATTGATGCTCGATTTTAAAATCCTCTGGATGACATTCTGGAAAGGCTTCATCGACAAAAAAACTACCTGAAGAGTTTTTTCAGTAATTCTTTCACCTCTTTTTCTTTTTCTGTGCCATATTCTAAGTATTTTTTGAGATATTTAATGGCATTCTGTTTATCTCCTATTTTTAGGTATAATTTTCCTAATTCATAGTAACAATCCGCATCAGTGGGAAAAATCCCAAGGGCTTTGTTATAATTTTTAATTGCTTTTTCAAGTTCTCTTGTTTCAGCATACAAATAACCAAGAGATTTGTATGAATGAAAGGATATTGTTCTTTTTAAAACTTTCACATATACTTCACTTTTTTCCCCTGAGGTTTTGTCCATTATATCTTCTCCTTTTTCCTCGCGTCTCTCATCAACCTGAATAGCAGTAAGCCATGCATCCTCTGCTTCTCGGTAAAGTTTCGCCGCAAAGAAGGCACATCCCAGATTGTAATAAGCCTGCGCATCATCAGAGTTTAATTGAACAGTTTTCTTAAAAGCCTGAATAGATTTATCAAATTCTTCCAATCTAAAGTATGCATTTCCAAGGAGATCGTAGCCTTCAAGATAAAATTTTTTGGTATCCACAGCTCGCTGAGCATATAAATATGCATCTTCATAATCTTCCAGATTAAGATAAATAAGACCAACATTATAGTTTACCTCAGGAGATTTGGGGTCTATCTGGAGTGCAGTATGAAATTTCGAGAGCCCCTCTTTTATTAATCCATTTCGAATCAGATTGAGACCATCAGCAGTCAATGCATTAAGTATATATCTTTTACTGTTTCTTAATCCATATTTAAACTCTGGTATGCTTTTCTCAATAAATTCTTTTGTAAGAGGAATTTTATCAGGAACTATCTGGGTTTGATACCTAACTGCAGTAAAAATTGATTCTGCATCTGATAAGGAAGGCTTACCCATTTTTAAGAGGGCGTATGCATAATAATCTTTTATTAAAGAATCATCGGGAAACCTAATTTTCAAAGTTTTATACCTTTTAAAAGCTTCTTCATAATTTCCAAGATTATAATAAATAGTACCTATATTTATCCTGGCTTCTTTAAATCCTGGCTCTAATCTCACAGTCAGCACGAAATTTTCAAGGCTTTCTTCAATCTTACCCATCTTATAGAGAATATATCCCTTCATAAAATAAAACTCGTTATGGTTGCCATAGTCATTGATTCCCAAGTCAATCTCTTTCAGGGCTGAGGAGAGGTCATTCCTTAAGATAAAAGTATCGGCTCTTTGAACGATATTTTTAACTGGGTCAAACCCTCTGTTTAATGAGTTCAAAAAGTATTTGACTGCCTTATTGCAGTCTCCCTCATTCTTATAATAAAGCCCAAGAGCGTATTCTGCCAGTCCCAGGTGAGATAGTCCTTTCAGACTGACTTTTGATTTTTTAAGTGTTTTATCTTTGGCAAGATGATCCATGAATATCTCCAAAGCTTCCTTTTTCTTCCCCTGCCTGAAATAGAGGCAACCAAGGAGTAAAAGGGAATCATAATCCTCCGGGAATAATAGAATCTCCTCTTTTAAAAATTTTTCAGCCTCTGCGTATTCGCCTAATTGAAGATAGGCATATCCTATATCTCTTCGAATTCCTTTATCTTTTGACTTATTGTGAAGCTTTTTATAACAATTAATTGCATCTTCATATTCCAATTTATCGAGGTAGAAATCTCCTAATTGTTTATAATATTCTTTCGATCCATATGGAACATTGGTGATCTGGGAAAGAAGAATAGTTGATAAGAATAACAAAAATATAACCACTACAATTAATTGGATTTTCGTCTTTCTTATTTCGTTATTGGATAAATTATGCATTGATTGAATTATTGAAAATCCTATGTTTCATATTTAAATCCTTACAATTTCAAGCCATTCAGTAATAATCAATATTATAATATCCTTCAGAAATTTTCTTGCTGAAGAATGTCCTAAATCTACTGCTTTCTTTAAATCTGATGTAGCCTTCTCATCTTCTCCCTTATGATAATAGCTAACGCCACGTCTGTAGAAAGCTTCAGCATCAACAGGATTTAGTTTTATTACTTCACTAAAATCATCGATTGCTTTTTGATACGCCTCATTTTTCTCAAAACAAATACCTCTGCTGAAAAATTCTTCCGGATATTCTCTTTTCAATCTGATAGCTTCTGTAAATCCTCTACCGCTCTTTCATAATCTCTTTTATTGTAGCATACAATACCTCGATTGTTGAATGCTTCCTCATATTTTGGGTTTAGCTTTATTGCTTCATTAAAATCTTCTAATGCATTCTCATATTTTTGTATTTCAGTATAGGCAATTCCACGAATGTTATAAACTATTGAAAGGGTTAGTCTTCCCCATGATTTTCTCCAGGATTTGATTGATTTTGTAAAATGATATATTGCATCATCGTAACTTTTGATGTTAAGGGCTCTTAGACCTTTTTTATATGAATTTAAAAAATCATCGGAGAAAGAATAATTAAATAAAAAGAGAAAGAGTGTGAGAAAAAGGATTATTTTAAGATGATTTGGGTTAGAACCCAACCTCTTTGTTATTTCAAAACTCCTATTCCTATTCACTGAATATTTTTTCTGAGTTTTTTCAGTAATTCTTTCACCTCTTTTTCTTTTTCTGTGCCATATTCTAAGTATTTTTTGAGATATTTAATGGCATTCTGTTTATCTCCTTCTTTAAGGTATAGTTTACCAAGTTCATAATAACAATCTGAATCTGTTGGGAATATCTCAATTGCTTTTCTGTAACTCACTATTGCTTTTTTTGTATTTCCTTTCTCTTCATAAAGAGAACCTAAGGATTTGTATGAATGAAAAGAAACTGTTCTTTTTAAAACTAAAACTGATACTCTTATGATTTCCCCTTTTTGATCCTCTTTTATATCTTCAGCTTTTTCTTTTTTTCTCCTGTCATATCTTATGGCTTTTCTCCAGTTTTTCTCTGCCTCATCATATTCTTTTAGAGCATAGTAAGAGCATCCTAAGTTGTAATATCCCATTGAATCTTGACTGTCTATTTCAATTACTTTTTTAAATGCCTCAATTGATTTGTAAAAATCTTTCATCTTAAAGTATATGTTCCCAAGTAGGTCATAGGCTTCTAAAAAATAGTTTCCTCTCTGGATGGCATCTTCAAATGTCCAGGACTTAGGAGATATAAACTCATTAGAAAGTTCTTTTTTTTCTTCATTTTTAAACTTTCTTAACTCTTTTCTTACTTTTGGTTTGTAAAAAACTTTAGATTTTGTTGATATTATCGCGTATTTTTCAGATTCTTTTAAACTTCCTAAAAGAAAATAGCACATTCCTAAATTATGGTTTATCTCAGGAGATCCCTCATAGATTTTTAAACCATTCTGAAATCTCTTAATTCCTTCATGGAGTTTTCCTTTTCTTATAAATTCAATGGCGAGATTATTGATGTTTTGGAGGATAAAGAGGATATCATTTTTATACTGATATTTGTATTCTAAGTCAGGTTTATCGATAAAATCTTTTATTAGGACAAGATTTTTAGGACATTTCTCAGAGAATGAATCCTTATCCTTAGATTTATTTAATCTTTTTAAACTACAATCTAAATAAAATTTTATCCTTTCATTTTCAGGTTCAAGCTTTAGGGTTCTTTCGAAATATTCAGATGCCCTTTTGTAGTCATTGAAATTATAGCTTATGGCAGCTAAATTGAATAAAGCCTCTTTGAAATTAGGCCTGATAGAGATAGCTTTCTTGAAGTGTATAGAAATATTTCGAAGCACCGTAAAATAAAATGCAGATTTTTCTGGAAAATATACTTTGGACTTTTCTAAACCCAAAATCCCATATAGGAAATAAAATTCGGGTTGGAACCCATATAGATTAGTGGCTCTAAAAAGGAGTGTATTGGCAATCTCTAACTTATCTTGAATTAATTCAACATCTATTAGCTGAACATAACATTTAATAGGATTAAATCCTCTATCATGAGCTCTCATGAAATATTTTTTTGCCTTATCGAAATTTCCTTTATTTTTAAAATGAACTCCTAATACAAGGTCTCCCAGTCCAATGTTGGGAGGCGTTTGTTCTGTTTGATCTGATTTAACTATTTTTAAATTATACTTTTCAAAAAGATCATAAGCTTCCTCAATTTTATTTAGTTTAAATAAAACATAAACCAAAAGATCATACGCATCTCCATCTTCTGGAAATAGAGTTATTTCCTCTTTAAGGTATTTCATTGCCTCTTCATTCTTTCCTAACTGAAAATATGCATAGGCAATATTTTTCCTTACTTCCATGGTATTTGGATCAAGGGAAAGGGCTTTCTTGTAATACTGGATTGCAGTATCGTATTCTAACATATCTAATAAAAGGTCAGCGGATTTGAGAATATCATCTTTATCTGTTCCAGAAAATGGGAATTTTATGAAAAAAAGAAAAAGTAAGGAAATTAAAATTGGTGATTTAGTAAAAAATCTCATAACAAATCCCACCTTTTTTAATTATATTTATTAGGGCAAAGCAAAGTCAAATCTAAATAAGTTACAAAAATCTATTTACTAGAGTAGAATTTTAGCTAAAAACCCTATTAATTACTTATCTCAAAATGGAGGAATGTATAAATGTCCTTGACTTATATACACTATTGACTTTTTAAATATTATGTAATATTATTCATTATATGAATGATTATCATTCAAAATCTGAATGGATTTACAAAAAAAGATGGTTAGGGCCTGGAATAAACTCTGCAATAAAAACTTTTCCTGTAGTTATTGTCTCAGGGGCAAGGCAAGTTGGGAAAAGTACCTTCTTGCAGAATGAATTCACAAATTTCAAATATGTTAGTCTTGATGATTTTTCAACACTCCACCAGGCAAAAATAGATCCTGTCTCCCTATGGAAGGGAATAGAAAAGATAATAATTGATGAGGCTCAGAAAGCCCCTGAAATTTTTAATGCCATAAAATTAGCTGTTGATAGAACACAAAGAAAGATACGATTTCTTATCTCTGGATCTTCAAATCTACTCCTTATGAAGGAGATTAGTGAAACTTTAGCAGGCAGAGCTGTTTATTTTGAAATGTTGCCGATGGCTTACGCTGAAACCGAGGGCAGACCTGAAGCTCCTCAAAATTTCTTTAATCTATGGAAATCAAATTACAAAGAAAGAGAGCAGGCATTAAATCTTATTGACCCTATCCCGTTATTATTAAAAGGCTTTATGCCTCCTTTGATGTATGTATCTAATAGAAGAGACATTCTTTTATGGTGGGAAGGCTATGTGAAAACCTATTTAGAGAGAGATTTAAGAGATCTTTCTCAGATTGAATCACTGATAGACTTCAGAAGAGTATTAGAATCTCTCACTCTCAGAACAGGCAATTTGCTGAATCAGACAGAAATAGCAAGAGATACAAGTGTCAGTCAGCCAACAGTTTACAGGTACATAAAACTTCTTGAGGTTTCAAATATTATTAAAAGGATTCCTGCCTATTATCCAAGCAGGTCAAAAAGAACTATGAAATCTCCAAAGCTGTTTTTTATCGATCCCGGACTCTGCACTTATCTTTCAGGCTATCATGATGAAGAGTCATTAAGAAATGCAAGGGAGTTGGGTAATTTCTTTGAGACAATGATCTTTCTCCACCTTAAGATTCTCTCTGAACTTATGGTCCCGAAAGCGAATATTTTTTATTGGAGAACAACTACAGGTAAAGAGGTTGATTTTATCCTCGAACATGGGAGAAAGCTCTTGATATTTGAGGTAAAATTTACTAAAAACCCCGCCTTCCATGATATAAAGAATCTCTTAATTTTTATAAAAGACCATCCGCAAACTACAAGAGGAGTCTTGCTCCATGCAGGAAATTCTCTTAAATGGCTCCATTCAAAGGTCTTAGCCGCACCATGGTGGTGGGTCGGGATGGGATTAAACCCTGCAGATGACTCAAAACCAGTAAATAAATAAAGAGAGCTTGAGCTTGACTTTTGGGTAAATAAAAATTAGGATTTTAAAGATTTCGAGAAAAGGAGGAGGCAATGGCAGAGGAGAAATTTAAACCATTTATACCTTCAGAAAAAATATTGCCTGAATTTACTTTCTGGGCAGTTTTCTGGGGAGCTCTACTTGGACTCATTTTTGCTGCTAATACTGTTTATTTGGGACTTAAAGTTGGCTTGACAGTTAGCGCTTCGATTCCTGTTGCAGTTCTTTCCCTTGCTTTAGCAAAATCTCTTCGACCGAAAACTACAATATTGGAGAACAACATAGTTCAGATGGTTGGCTCAGCAGGAGAGAGCATAGCTGCAGGAGTAATATTTACCCTTCCAGCTCTGATATTTTTGGGATTTGACCTCCAGATTTCAAAAGTATTTCTTGTTGCTCTAACAGGAAGCTGGATAGGAATCCTTTTAATGGTTCCCCTTAGGAACTACCTCATTGAAAAAGAACATGGAAATTTAAAATATCCTGAGGGAACTGCCTGTGCCCAGGTATTAATCGGAGGAGAAAAGGGCGGAACCCATGCAAACCTTGTTTTCTCAGGCTTGGGACTCGGAATGCTCTATAAGGTTTTGATGGCTGTTTTTCATTTCTGGAAGGATATTCCTCAATGGAATCTCTGGAAAGAAGTTGGAGGAAAAATTAAAGGTTACTATGGAGCCTTAGTAAATGGAGAAATCTCTCCAGAACTTTTAGGAGTGGGATACATAATAGGTCCAAGGATTTCTGCTGTGATGGTCTCAGGCGGAATTATGGCATGGCTTTTTATGATTCCATTCATTAAAATCTTCGGCGAAAGCCTTCCAGAACCTTTCTTTCCCGGAATTTACAGAATCAAGGATATGACTCCCCATCAAATCTGGGGAAGTTATGTAAGGTATATAGGAGCAGGAGCAGTTGCGATGGGAGGAATAATCAATCTGATAAGAGCTCTTCCGACAATAATAGATTCTTTCAAATCAAGTATAAGAGACATATCAAAAAGTGGAAAGCTTGAATTAATAAGCAGGATAAGAATAAGTAAAGATATGCCATTTACTTTTGTGATTTTTGGTTCATTAATTCTTATCGTTGCCCTTATAATTATAAATTACTCCCTTGTTATGCCTTCGGTTTCAGTCAGCATTTTATCAGCCTTGCTGATGGGTCTGTTTGGTTTCTTCTTTGTCACAGTCTCTGCAAGAATTGTGGGTATGATTGGTTCTTCATCTAACCCCATCTCTGGGATGACAATAGCCACTCTTATGATGACAGCATTGATTTTCATAGCAGTCGGATGGGTTGGACATGGATACACCTCCATTGCAATGAATGTGGGAGCAATAGTGTGTATAGCTGCAGCCATAGGTGGAGCAACTTCCCAGAGCCTGAAAACCACATACATCGTAGGCGGAACTCCATACAAAAATGAATGGGGAATGATGATAGGCGCGATGACTTCTGTTTTGGCTATAGGCTGGACTCTCTATCTGGTAAACTGGGGATTCACCTCATTCAAAAAAACAGAATTTCCCGGTGTTACCATATCACAACAGGAACTTGTTATGTTAAAGCAGCATGAAGGCCCGGATAAAAATTTATACTATGTAAAAAGCTACATCGGTGATCATAAGATACCCGATGGAAAATATTTAATAGATAAAGAAGGAAATTTCCAGTATCAATGGATTGATGGTGTTGGCTCAGAAAAACTTGCTGCACCTCAAGCAAGACTCATGTCAATAGTGGTGAATGGTCTCCTTCAACAAAAACTTCCATGGGGACTGGTACTTTTAGGAGTTATAATTGCCATATCTGTATATCTATTAGGAATAAATCCTCTGCCTTTTGCAGTTGGAGCCTACCTTCCTCTATCGATATCAACTCCAATTTTCTGTGGAGGTTTGATAAATGCGATTATTTCTAAAATCGCAGGGAAAAAGGAAGGAGAAGAAGAAGCTGGAAGAGGAGTCATCTTTGCCTCAGGACTCATCGCTGGAGGAGCCTTAACTGGAATAATAATCGCTGCTATCACAGGGGCAGGATGGGATAAAACATTAGCTTTCGGGCCTGGCTTAATCGGAAAGATTTCTCAGAATAACTATTTTGCCCTTATGTTTTTCCTGATAATGACTTACATATTGTTTACTGTGGCAAGAAAGAAAGATTAAAAATTTAAAAAATCTGAGCAAAATTTAATTAATGTTCAACTCAATGGAGAAGTTTCATTTTACAATCACTACATATACCTGATACCTGAATTTCAAAAGTTTCAGCCTCAAAAGATTCTTTAGAGGCTATTTTTTCGATTAATTTCTTCGCTTCTCCGCTTTCAAACTCAATTATTTTTTTACAAACATTGCATATGAAATGTATATGAATATCTTTGACAGAATGGGGTTCAAAATGACTGTGATCCTCTCCTAAAAGAAGGGAGGAAACTATTCCACTTTTTTTCAATAGATTTAATGTTCTGTAAACAGTTGCGCGGGACACTCTTTTTTTCTTTTTTTTGAGACTGGTGTATATCTCATCGGCATCAAGATGTTTACTCTTTTTCTTTTTAAACAATTCCAATAATATAGCCTTTCTTCCTGAGGTCAGCCTCATCTTCTGGCTTAAAAGAAAATTTTTAAATCTGTCTACGTTTAATTCTTCTTTTGTTTCCATTAAATCAATTTTAACGAAATGAAATTAAATCAGTCAATACATCAACTGAAACCTCTTAAAAAATCCATCTGCTGCGTTATTGATTGTAATATTGTTTAACCCGAATTACGCAAACCTATGTCAACGCCCTTGTAGGGCAGGGCTTTAGCCCTGCTTGTTAGGTGATATAAAGCAAGCCTAAAGGCTTGCCCTACAATAGGTTGCAATAAACCTTGCGTAATTCGGGTTTAAAAATATTATATTTGACAAGTTTCAGTTCTATTTTTTAAAATGTATTTTTAGAGAATTTAGCAATGAGAAAGAATTCTATTTTTGTAAGAATAGTTTCTATTTCATTATTCCTTTCTATATTTTTATATCTAACTTCTTACGTCTATCCGGGAGATGCTCAAAAAAGAGAGAAAGTTGTAATAATCGGTTTTGATGGAGCTGACTATGAGCTTGCAAAAAAATATTTAGAAAAAAATAAATTACCCAACCTGAAAAAATTGATGGAAACCGGTACTTTTACAAGTACTATGCCAACAAATCCTCCTCAAACACCCGTTTCATGGGCTTCTTTCTGTACTGGCCTTGACCCGGGTGAGAACGGAGTTTTTGATTTTTTAAAAAGAGTTCCAGGAACTTACCTTCCTGATTATGTGTTAATGGAAGAATCTGAAATTCCTTTTTTATTCGGTAAAAAAAATATAATTATAATTCCATCCATCATTTTTATCATATCCTTCATTATCTTTCTTATCATATTCAGGTTATTCAAAATAAAAATTTCAAATTCACTAATCTTATCAATCATATTCAGCTTGCTTTTTACATCTTCATTTGCGTATTTTGTTTCAATCTTCCTTCCTCAAAAAAGACCTATTGCAATAAACCATATGAAGGGAAAAACCTTTTTCAAATTAGCTTCAGAGAATGGGATAAGGGTAAAAGTATTCCATGTTCCTGATACATTTCCTCCTCCTGAATTAGGAGATGGAAAGCTCCTCTCAGGTCTTGGAGTGCCTGACATGAGAGGAACGATTGGGTATCCCTCTCTTTACACAACTGATGAAGAATTGCTCAAGAAGGCAAACGAGTTCAGTGTGAGGATTGTAAAGCTTGATAAAGGTAAAACATCCTGGTCGACAGATGTTATGGGCCCAAGAAATAAGCTTTTCTATGACTATTCCAATCCTGAGAAAATGGCAAAAAAAGGAATCAAAAAAGATATAACAGTGCCATTAAGCTTAGAATATCTTCCTGAGAAAAAAAGGATAAAAATCGGAACAGCTGGAAGGTATGAAGAAATTGGATTGCATCAATGGAGCGACTGGTTCGAAATAGAATTTAAATTCAACAGGTTCATTTCAATCTGGGGACTTGGAAGGTTCTACCTGGAGCAGATTGAACCAGAATTTAAAATCTATCTCTCTCCCATACACCTCCATCCAAAACGAATAACAATCCCAATCTCGTATCCGAAAAATTTTTCAAGTTATTTAGCTGATAAAATTGGGCTTTATAAAACAATGGGATGGGCATCGGATACATGGTCTATAACATCAGACCTCTGCGATGAGAACCATTTTGTTACCGATATGAATTTCACGATAGACAAAGAAGAAGAGAAAATGATTAAAATGCTTGAGGAAAAAGACTGGGACCTTTTCATTTATGTTTACATGTTTACAGATAGAGTTCAGCATGTCATGTGGAGATTAATCGATGAAAAACATCCTGTTTATAAAAAAGATGTAGCTGAAAAATGGGGAAATCAGATTGAGATGGCATACCAGAGAATGGACCAGATTGCTGGAAAAGTAATGGAAAGAATCGATAAAAACACATTGTTAATGGTTATTTCAGACCACGGATTTGCATCCTTCAGAAGAGGTATTAATTACAATACATGGTTAAGAGAAAATGGATTTTTTGTTGAAAGACCATATGATAGAGACAGGTTAAGAACACTTGAAGACCTATGGGGAGAAGAAAGAAGAATTTTTCCGTATGTGGATTGGAGCAAAACAAAGGCATATGCCCTTGGACTCGGAGGAATTTACATAAACCTTAAGGGTAGGGAGCCCCAGGGAATTGTCCAGACAGGCGAGGAATATGAAAGAGTTTGTGATGAGATCAAAAGAGGCCTTGAAAGTTATGTGGACCCTGTTACAGGAGAACATCCTGTTTATAAAGTATATAGACGGGATAAAATTTATAGAAACTTTGATTCTTCTATCGTCCCAGATTTGAGAATTACAAACAACAAGGGATATAGAGTTTCATGGCAAACATCTCTTGGTGGTGCACCTTCAGAAATAGTGGAAGACAACACAAAAACCTGGAGTGCTGATCATTGCTCAATGGAGCCAACACAAATCCCTGGCATCTTTTTTTCAAACAAAAAAATGAATAGCAACAATATCCATATAATCGATTTTTACAGAACAATATGCAAAATTTATGGAATCGATCTGCCTTCTGAAATAAGAGGTAAAAATTTTTATCAATACAAACGTAATTAATTCTTTTACAATTATACCCCTCACCCTTCCCTCTCCCCATTGGGGAGAGGATTAAAGCTTGCCCCGTACTTGATACGGGGTGAGGGGGATTAAATAGAATGTAACGACATTTAATGCGTTTATATTAATATTAAGGAAATTTGAATGGAAGCACTAATTTTATCCTGTGTATCAATTGCAATTGTTCATTCCTTAGCCCCAGATCACTGGATTCCATTTTCTGTTCTTGCAAGATCACAGAACTGGAAGAGTAATAAATTGTTTCTTATTGTTTTTATTTCTGGAGTAGCTCACATTCTATCGAGTTTAATTCTGGGGCTTATCGGATTGGTCTTTGGAGTAGCTCTTGAAAGGCTTTCTCTCATTGAAACAAAAAAATCCCTGATAGCTGGATGGCTGATAATAGGTTTTGGTATTGCTTATGCAATCTGGGGGTTAAAAAAGGTTAAGGAAAAACATTTTGATTTAACAAAAAATCAGATTTTAACTTTCTGGTCTCTATTTTTAATTTTTATTTTTGGGCCCTGCGAACCTCTAATACCTCTAATGTTTTTATCTTACTCCTATGGAATTAAAGGCATAATAACGATATCTATATTATTTTCCTTTTTCACAATTTCAATGATGGAAATTTTGACATTTTTATCTTTAAGAGGCATTAAATTGATTCCTGTACAGAGAATTGAAAGATGGTCTCATGTATCTGCAGGTATAATAATCATTATTATTGGAATTGGTATTGTTTTTCTTAGAATTTGATTTAATTTGATTAAATCTCTATAACTTTTCTGTCTTTTTTTATTGAAATAATTATTTCTTTCTTTTTCAGGTTCTCAAGAGCCTTTTTCAAACTCTCTTCAGTTACTCTTCTTACATCTTCCAGATGTCTTCTAAAATCCTCCCAGTTCCAATCCCATTTTAAATATTTTCTCTCACTTAATTTACCCGAGAATTTGATTTGCTTTTTATCCCTTATGACCTCTAATCTTATTTCATCTCCAGGTTCTTTTTCTCTAATTAATTCTATAACATCATCACTATTTTTAATTTCCTCATCGTCAATTTTTATTATCACATCGTCTTTCTTCAACCCCATTCTTTCAGCATTGGAATCCTCAAAAACCTCAATAATTAAAGCTCCATCATTATTAGCCAATCCAAGCCTCTTTTTATCACTCTCCTCAATATCTTTTACTCTCACTCCAAGATATACTTTTGGACCAAACATAAATTCAAATCTTTCAGGAAATCGATAACGATATCTGTAAGGAAAATATCTGTATCTTGCTCTTCCCAGCGTAACTTCTTTTTTTACAATCTTCCCCTCTCTTTCAATTTCAACTTTTATTGTATCTCCTGGTTTTCTCGATCTAATCTCTTTAGCTAAATCATCTGAGTTTCCAATTTTTTCCCCATCTACAGAGAGGATAAAATCTCCTTCCTCTATTCCTCCTTTATCGGCAGGGCTATCCTCTTCAACTTCATAAACCTTTACTTTGTCATCTTCATCTCCAATTGAAACACCAAGCCAGGCATTTTCCTTTCCTTTCTTTTCTTTTAAATCCCTGTAAATTTTTTGAGCTTTTTTTATTGAAATTGCCATCGTAATCCCTGTTCCCATACTTCCTCGATAAAAAGATTCAGCAACTTTTTCTCTTCCCCTTGAAAATACATAGAAGTCTCTTGAGTAGACCCCGCGAAGTATTCCAACTATTTCACCTTTTGAGTTTACAACAGCTCCGCCACTTCCTCCAGGAGGAACTGTTAGATTTAACCTTATAACATCGTCCTTAATTGAATTTACAATTCCCTGGGAAATCGATGGAAATGAATCATAGGAAGTTCCTATAAAAGCTACCCATGAGCCTACGGATAAATCAGTTAGCTTTCCGAAGCCAGGCTTTTTTAGATTCTTGTTTTCATATTTAATCAATGCTAAAGAATTTTCCCAATCTGTATTAATCAGTTCTCCTTCTATTTTTTCTCCTCTATAATCCTGAATGATTATTCTACCATCCCCTCTTGCAATCAGAGCATTGGTTAGTATATACCCCTCATCTATTACAAAACCAGAACAAACAGTCCTTATGCCTCTTTCTTTTGAATACTCTGTGTACAATTTGACAACTGATGGTGAAACTTTTTTCATTATTCTCTGTACATCCTTTTCCCATTCTGAAATCTGTTCAGGAGATGAGCTAAAAATTGAAAATGGAAATACTATAAATAATAACAACAAAAATAAGATTAACATTAATTTAACTTTTGCCATTCTGATTTCTCCTCAATACCATTTTTTCTCATCGTAGTTTACAGCCTCAACTAAATAATCTGTATCCTGACTAATCTGGGAAACAGGAACTATTTCTATCGCTGGAATACTTTTAAACTCATTTATTAACTCATTTTTTCTATTAGTACTAAATTCACTACTTTTTCTTGGAATGAGAATGATTGATAACCAGATTCCAATGGTTACTATGAGTAAAATTACATTCACCAATGAAAGTTTAAAATTGTATTTAATCGATTTTTGAAGCTCTTGTTTTTTTATTCTGATTTTTTTGAATACTCCATTCTCAAAGTTATCTGGCGTTCTAATTAAAGGCAAATCTTTAAATAATTTATCAATTTCTTCAAATTTCTTCATTTCAAATCTCCTAAAAAATTAAATTTTGTTTTAATTGAGGGCTAATTTTTTTCTCCATTGCCTCAAGCTCCTGTTTAATAGTTTTCTTCGCTCTGTTTATCCTTGATTTAACTGTTCCTTCTGGTATATTAAGCATATTTGCCACTTCTTCAATGGAGAAACCCTCTATTTCTTTCAGGACTAAAGGAATTTTATACTTAGATTTTATTTTTTTTAACAAACTTTCTAAAAGATTATAAGACTCGTAATTCTCTGAATATTTCTCTTTCTCCCAGGATGGGGAGATTGAATCAAACGAGACCCACTTTACAATCTTTCTTCTTCTCAATTCTGAAATTGAAAGATTTGTTGCGATTTTATAAATCCATGTGGATATGGAAGAGGTTCCTTTGTAAGTATCTGCTTTGAAATAGACTCTTACAAAAACCTCCTGAGCTAATTCTAATGCCCTCTCTCTATCACGGATAAATTTATATATAAAATTATAAATTTTATCTTTATATTTTTTCATGACTTCCCCAAGAGCCTCTTCATCTCCATTTTTTATTCTCTCCATAATTATTTCATCACTCATTTTCATATTATTTAGACGCTCTCCTTCCCAAAAAGTTTCATTCTTTTTTAAATTAAGAGGTCAATCATCTTCTGGGCGAAGGGGACGATTGACCTCTTTTAAAAAATTTGAATTTGTCACAACTTTTATGAACCCTTTTTCTTTGCGTAAACTTCAAACCCTATGTCATCTCCCTGAAGCTCCATAAATGAAGTAGGAGTAGAAGCCTTTGTGTCTGTATCGATTATTCTATTGGAGCCGGCTGAAATTACATACATTGTCGTATAATTTCCTGTAGTGTAGTAACCTACCAGCACATTACAATAATATTTGTACCCCCATTGGTCTTCAGTCAATTGAGTTACATATGGACCTCTCCAGGCTCTTTTTCCTGTTGTAGCATATCCAGCAGCATTGGTTCTTAAATGGTTGTCAAAACTATCAGCTCCACCGCCTGGAGCACCTGTTGTCCATTCAGTATAGGTTGTAGTTGGAACAGTGCCTTCTTGAGTATAAAGAATTGTATAATCTGTGCTCTCCTCCAATCTTTTATTAGCATTTTTATCAGCAGGCCATATGCCAACATCCTTGTAGAATGAAACTATTCCAGAGGCAATTGTTTTTGCTTCGCTCGTTGTCCTTGTAACCCTTGCCTCTTCAATGTTTCTAAAAATTACAGGCGTAAGAATTGCAGCTAAAATTGCTACAACAGCTAAAACAACAATCATCTCAATCAAAGTAAATCCCTTTTCACGCACTTTTTTCTCCTTTAAAAAATAATACCAGATTAATCTTTTCCTATCAATCTCTAAAACAATCTATTAAAAACAGACCCCTTCTTTTTTATTTGTTAATGAGGAAGAATTAATAAGAAATACAAAGACCTGACTTTTGCCATTATTTTTTGATTCATATCATAAATTAAGCAATATAAGCAAGTTATGAGACCTTAGAATGTGCTACCTAACAGCCTCTATTTTGAGGTTTAAAGATGATGGATAAGTATTATTAACCTGAATAATTCATAAATTTTATAGCAGTGTAAGCATCTTCTTCCCGTGATATAAGCGAAGACTGGATTGTCACTGTTTAACCTCTACTTCTACAGTTACAGTAAAAAATTTATAATCTTTGTAAATAACATTTGTTTCAGAACGCACGAATTTTTTCCCTGCCTTATCAACATAAGCCTCTTCAATAAAGAGTTTACTGGGAAATCTAATATTATTCTTTTTTATATTGAATTCTGATATCAAAGTTATTTGAGGCTCAGATTTGTATTTCAGGCCGAGACTTTCAAAAATAACATAATTTCTCATTCCCTGCGGGTTCCATTCGATTTTTAGGATACTAAAATCATTCTTGTTGAGCCAAACTTTGCCAAAGAGAAAATCCCTTTTAAATCTAGCCTTGGGAATAACATCTAAAATCACAGCAGGTTCATCATTCACCTTATCTTCACCGACTAATTTGTATTCAAAATAAGGCTGCCATTTCTGACTGAGAATTCCTACTGGACCGAATAAAACATTTTTGAAAAGAAAGCTAATCGTTTTTAATGAAGCATCTTTCTCATTTTTTTTCTTTCCATTTTCCTCCAGCAATATTCGGACTTCCTTTATCTGGCTATTTTTTCGTACAAATTGAAGATCATAAACATAGGTATTTTTAATCTTTGTCTGAATAGACATTAAACTTCGAGTCCAACCACTGCTATAATGATAATTTAATCGTACATCCCTCGAAAGATTAACTTTTTCTGTGATTTCTTCCAAGCAGACAAAATTTAAAGACGCATTTTCTAATTTATCGCAGTAGACAGCGCATATTTTAAGAACCTCTGCGATTTCTATTGGCTGAGCTCCATGCTCCTGACGCTGAAAAAAATTTCTTGATGGAGAAAAGCCAAGCAATAAAATGATACAGAGGATAATAAGCAATGAACCCTTTTTCATAGTTAATTATTTGATTCTAAAAATTTTTGTTACTTGAGACTCTAACCCGCTATTCCTCTCTTCGGTGCTAAGATTCAAAGCATACTCACCAGGTGGCAGCTCTGGAATCTGAATATTAACAATACGTAGGCTCAGTTCTCTTTTCTTTATTTCTGAGAGAGTTGAGACCTGGAGAGGAAATATTTCCCCAGATGTTTTTTCAATCAAATTTGCTGAAATCATAACCTCAGGAGTCGGGATATCAACAATTGAATAAGGCACAACAGCAAAGATTGTTGATTCTGCCTGTAATGATTCATCCAAAAGGGGTGAATATTTAGCTTGGTCAAAATGAAAATATTCTGCTAAGAAAAGAGAGTCAGATTTTTCATCGGATTTTTTAGGGACAAAGCCCTCAAGATAAAAGGCATTTTTCTCAGAAACTAAAAGGAGAGGAGGGAAAAGTTGAATCCCTTTTTTCTGTTTTTCCAGAATGATGGCAGAGGAATGAGCTATAGCTCCCCTGCCTGTTTTCAGATTTCTGATGACTAAGCGACATTTGTATTCACCAGGAGTTAAAGAAAAAAATGAATAATAATAGATATTTTTCTCAGGGAATCTTGAAAAGGTCTCTTCCTGCCTCCTGAACTTTATAATATTCCCAGCCTTGTCGAAAATGAGGCTGATTATTTCAAATTTTCCTTGCAAAATCTCCTGAATCTTATCAAGCGGTATTTTTGCCACCAAAAAAAGATTCATTTCCTTTTCCGAGGAACACGGTAAAGCCTCTAGATGAAAATTAAGAGGTGTCTGGAAAAGAGATTTCTCGCTCAAAGCCAGGTCAACTAAATGAAGCTGCTTCTCAAGCTTGCTATATTCGCTAAAAGGCTTCGAGTTGAAATACCCCTTCTGAGCATGAACCTTGCAACCAGGCCTTTTCACCTCAACTTTTATTTTATGATATGCTCCATCCCATTTCTCATCGATATAATAGCCAAGCACATAGTAAGAGCCTGTCAAATTCTGGATCTTTTCTAAGTGCTTTTCGTATTTGTTAATGTTGCCAAAATATTTTCCTCCTGTTTCGCTCGCCATCTTCTCCAAAGAAAAAGCTCCAGTCATCCTTAAATCTGCCTCAAGAGTTATCCTTGCTTCTTCTGTATCCAGGGCATAGATAGCACAATTGGAAGCGCTCAATTCTTTAAGCATGTCTTCATATCTTTGCTTTAACAGAGTTTCTCCCCAGCTCCCGATGTTTTCTCCTGTTTCATATTTCGCTTGGTATCCGTAGGGCGACTGAATTCCATAAACAAACGAATAAGGAATGCCAGAGGAAAATAAGATGAGGTATTTAAGGCCAGGGATGTATCTCAGGGCTCTGGCCAGGTCGATCATTCTCTGGGCAAAATTTAAAATTTGGACTAAACTTTCTTTCTGTTTTGCGGATATTATCCCCGGATTAGGTTGTTGAAGAACCCATCCGGCCTGGGTGGCATCTTTTGGAGTTTCACCTGTAACTGCCTGCCAGTATTCGACCTCAAAATTTTCTGCTCTTCCCTCTATATTCTCAATTCCAAATCCGTTAATTATTTCTCGAATTTTCTTACGATTAGTTGTTAAATATTCATGGAGCTTTAGACTTTTCAGAGCGGAGTAAGAGAGTACTCCTACCTCATCGGAAGGATGAAGCTGGCTCTCGATAAAATGCAGAGCTGCCTCTTTTGCCTTTAAAATCCCCTTGGCGTTGTTATAGGCAAAGTCAAAGAGAAGAAAAAATTTTCGGTTCAGGAGCTCACTAGCGTGAGTTTCCTAAAAAATTATTGGCGATTTGCATTAAATGTAGAACTGTGCTCTATTTTCTAAATATTTTTATGTATATACTGAAATATTGAAGATATATTCGATAGCCGTAAAAAATCAT
>JBFLYD010000010.1 GCA_040756905.1 Acidobacteriota bacterium | reverse complement strand
ACAAAAAGCGTCTTCACTCATCAATTGGTTATTTATCGCCAGTTGAATTTGAAGATAGGTTGGGAAATGAGTTATATATTGAAAATGTGTCTTAATTTAGTGTCCACTTTTAGGGGTGCACTCCCAACCCTTTCTTTTCTTTAATTACTTCTTTGATAACCGAATTTATCTCTTCTTTTTCAATGTCTTTCCTTAGAGCGAATCTTTCTTTTCTAACAATCTGAGAAAAATCATCCAAAAGAATATCTTCTGCTTGAAGGATTTCTTTTGCTTTATCGAGGATTAATCTGATTATATCCTTTTGAGGTTTTTCTTTTAAAATTAAAGAAGAGATACTTTTATAAAGCTCAGCTTTGTATTTTTCATGTTTTCCTTTTTCCATCTTCTCCCCCTCTGATTCTCAAATTTTA
Source organism: Acidobacteriota bacterium (assembly GCA_040756905.1). Classification (NCBI taxonomy): domain Bacteria; kingdom Pseudomonadati; phylum Acidobacteriota; species Acidobacteriota bacterium. The sequence goes on along the minus strand of JBFLYD010000010.1, from coordinate 2,865 downwards.
ATATAAAGACTTCTTTTTTCTTATATCTTTTATTCCCTCCAATTATGGTGAAATATTACCATCAATTCCTTTCAGTTGCAAGTTTTTTTAAAAAGCTTTCCCTTAATTATATAAAAATATAAAAGATGTTTTTTTATATTTCCCAATGAACTTTTCAATTTTTTCTTAATCTTTTGGCTAATGAAAGGCCTGTTATAATAATTGTGGATGTCTCAGAATTTATGCATTATTTAAATCAAGACTAACCATTACTGGTTCTGGGCTTTCTTCATATTTAAAATTAAAGCGTAAATCAATAAAATATCTCCTATAAATTTTAATTCCTAAATAAAGAGAAAGTGCCATTGGATAAAAAATCAGAAAATAAGATTGATTTTTCAGGAGCCAGTATTCCAAATGAGTAAAAAAATACACATAAGAAATAAAGGAAAGCAAATAAACTGGCCAGAGAAGCTTCAGATTTGCTTTACCAGGAAGATAAGAACAGGCAAAGGGAATTTTACGAAAATTCACAAGTATTGCCTCCATAAAAAGGGCTGATATTGTCAAACCATATATGCAATGAAGGAGGGCGTATTTCCACCCCCAGAGAAAAAAGTACAGAATGAAAAGTAAGAAATACAGTGGAAGTATTATATAGAAAAAACCCCCTTTTCTCATACCTGAGAGATAATCTCTCTTATTTTGTATCTCAGTCAATTTGAAAATCCAATTTGCTTCAAGGGAAAGAGGTATAGTTATAGTTACTCTTAATCCAATTATGATAATAAATGATAAGATATGAGGGATAGAAAGAAGTGTTTTGTTGGGAACATAAATATTAATTTCAGAGCCTCTCTGAAAAATTTGTGGAAGCAATTCTGCAAATATAAATCCCAATGCAACTGCTATATATGCTCCAAGATGTAATCTGTGAGTTTTACTCCTTATCAAAGTATTTCCAAAAAAGTGAAAAATTGCTCTCTGAACTGAGTTTCTCAAAAAAATCTTATTAAAAATTCCTGCAAAAAATATCTTCAATCTTAAAAAATTTGTAGCACCTTTTTTAACTTCCTGCGTTCTTTTCAAATGTTTTCTATAACTGATTGAAACAGTTATAAAGAATACAACCACAGGAATTCCTATAGCTAAAAGAGATATGCCGGATAATGCTGAATAAAAGAGATTCTTTCTTCCTAAAAGATTTTCATAAAGCCCTGTAAACCACATTGGAGGAAAGAGGTATAAGAAAATTGAATCTTTCTCCCTTAGAGTTGAAAGGGATGAATGTATTTTCGGTAAAAGGGCAAAAACTGAAACAAAGAATGCCATAAAAAAGGTCTGAATATATGTAGATATTTTTTTAAACATAGAATAACTGAATACACTCATAAGAAGACCTTCAATAAAGACAAGAGAGAAAAAGATAAATAAATTAGCTGCATACACACTTATTGAATGAGAAATTAAATATTGGAAAAAATAAAGAAAACTTACCTTTTTTAGATGGGTGAGATAAACAGAAAATATGAATACTGAAAAAAAGTTTGTGCTGAGAGAAAACATTCCTACAAAAAAGAGTAAACTTGTAAATTTAGAAGTAAATAGAGTCCTCAATTTTATGGGCAAAGGAGAAAGAACAGAGTAATCTCTCAGGTCAGGAAAGATAACATCCCATTCAAGAACAGTGATAAAGCCCATGATAACCATAAAAAAAGAAAGAAACCAGCATTTTTCAATCCAGGAACTTCCAATGTCTTCGATAAACAAATATTTAGCAAGATAGCTATGGGAAAGGTACCCTCCTAAAACTGCAAGAATGACTAAAATCACTATCAATTTTTCTCTCATCTGCTCTTCAAAGGAGACAAAATCATTTTGAAAAAATCTTTGGAAAAAATGCCTGAGAAGCACAAGAAATTGTTTTAAATCCCCTATTAAAAAGTTTAAAATCTTTGTTAAGTATTTCATCAAAAAATTTAAGATTTATGTTTCATAACTTCCACAATACCCTTTGCAATCTTTTCTGTATCTTCTTCAGGAACCAGTTGATTAAAAATCTCAACCAAAGAAGGAAGTTCCATCAGAGTTCTTAAATTCTCAACAGAATCATTTGCAACAATGCATCCCTTATTAATAATAATGACCTTTGAACACACCTTCTCTACAATCTCTAAAATATGAGAACAATATATGATTATTTTACCCTCAAAGGCCAGCCTGATGATAAGCTCTCTTAGAATCTGAACTGTTGTCACATCCAAACCTGATAGGGGTTCATCAAAGAGTAAAATGTCAGGATTATGAAGCAGGGCAGAGGATATTAAAACTTTCTGTCTCATCCCCTTTGAATATGAGGAGATTGGAAAATGCATATCATATTCGAGTTGAAAAAGCTCCATAAAACCTCTAATTTTTTCTTCTAAAATTTTCTCAGAAATTTGATGAAGCCTTCCAACCAGCTGGAGGTATTCATAAGCACTAAGATGAGGGTAAATCTCCGACTGTTCTGGAACATAGCCTATTCTTTTTTTGTACTCATACATATTTTCCTTGATATTTTTGCCCTGAAAATATATTTCTCCATCAGTTGGTTCAATCAACCCAGCGAGCATTTTAACTGTGGTTGTTTTCCCGGCTCCGTTTGGTCCTAAATATCCTAAAACTTCATAAGGCTTCACAGAAAAACTAACTCGATTTACAACAGGAATCGAAGAGTATTTTTTGGTAATCCCTCTTAATTCAAGCATTTTCCCTTTAACTGCATATTCCGATGAATCTGGCCACTGATTCTGATTGAAACCGGCCACCTGTCGGAGCGAAGTGACGCTGAATTTTCATTATACCTCAGAGTGGCTGGATTGAGTCAAGGATGACTTTCTTTTC
>JBFLYD010000009.1 GCA_040756905.1 Acidobacteriota bacterium | reverse complement strand
TTTTCAAATTCTGATTTCATCGAAAAAGTGGCCGGAATAAATCGGAATGGGTGGCCACTTTCAATCAGAATCAGTGGCCGGTTTGAATCGGAATCGATGGCCACTTTGGATCGGAATATACATTAAATTGAATTTCTTGAGGAGTTTTTTTAATTCAATCTCAACCGAATATATTTCATTGGGTTCTATTTCTATTTGCTTTTCCGATGACTCCATCTCTTTTCTTACCTTTTCCTTTGCCACATATAAGGCAATTAAAGAAAAATATAAAATCTGTGCCACTCTTGGAATATTTTTCAGCCTTTCTAAATCATAGAAAAGAAAATAAATCCTCATTTTGGAAATTTTTAGACTCTCATATATATATACCATTTCAGTCTGACAAAGACAATATTATATCCTAAATTTAAATATGAATGAATATACGGAGGTAGTCAATGAAAATACTTTTGAGCCTGCGAGAGGCAGCTAATAGGTTAGGATTTTCATATATAACCTTATGGAAATGGCAAAAGCAAGGAAAAATTCCTGCAATTCGTATTGGGGGTAGGCTTAGGCTGGATGAAAAAGAAATTGAAAAGTTCATAAAAGGAAACAGGGTAAAGAAGCCAAAAAAATATCCGAGCTGAAATGAGAATAGAAGAGATATTTCAGAAGAAAAACAAAATGTATGAGTGTGAACCAATTTGTTGTGATGATCCACAGCCTCTTATCCCTGATGGTATTTATCAGGCCCAAGTTTTAAAATGGGAGCGGGGTAGATATTACAATCAGACTAAGCTTTATTTATGGTTTGAAATAATTTCTCCAGGAAGAGCATTTGAAACAAAACTTTTCATGGTTTTAAATTTAAATGGAAATAAAGTTGGATATGGATCAAAGTATTATCGAAGCTGGGTTATAGCAAATCATGGGATTAGGCCAAGAAGAAACGATAGGCTATCTCCTAAAATATTCCTAAATAAGGTTTTTAAAGTAAAAGTGGAAACAGTCAAGAGAAGTTATACCGGTGAATCTGTTCCTGAATATCTCCAATACAGTGTTATTAGAGAAATTCTTGATTTAGAGGCTGGATCATGATTGGAAATTTCCTTATCCTATATTTAAATCTAAAGTATTATTTGAATAACCAATACCATTACCCTTACCATTCTAATCCAGTCCTGTCTAATCTACTACCAATCAAGGCATATATAGAAGCAAGGAAAATAAAAGAGGAGAGAGACATTGGTTGTCAAAAATTACTCTCCTCAATAATTCTCATTAACAGCCTGGATTACACAATCCCCCTGCTAACCCATAAAAGGAGTAGCAGGGGAACCAGGCATATATATCACAAGGCTATTTTATCACTATTAGGAGAGGATATCTATTTTATCTCCGGTGAATCTTTAAGAGAAAAAATAGAAGATGGTTTAGTTTCTTATACAGCTAAGGAATTAGAAGAGCTAATTAAATTTCCTTCTTCTCAATGGAAAAAGATTCATCTTTTGAAGAAAGAATTAAAGTGGGTGATGCTATGAAATCTGAAAATAAATCTATGTTTGATTGCAGGAATTACGAGGAAAGAGAGAATCAATCGGAGTAATTAGAAATGAGCAAGCTTTGTAAGAATTGCGGTCAAATTCTTATGACCTCTAAGAGGACAGATTTTTGCAGTGAACAGTGTAAAAGTATCCACAGAAAAAAATATAAAGCTCAATGGATTAAAAAAAGAAGAGACAGAAAAAACAAAATGTCTACAACCCACTTATCGAAGAATTTAAAAATTGAAAATGTAGACACTGAAGGTAGAAACGCTAATAAAATCAATAATCGGGAAGTGTCTACAGAAAAATGTAGACAATTTAACCCTGATGATATTTCATCTAATCAATTTGAAAAATGCGTCAGAAACGATTTTAGACGCCTCCAGAGGCAAAAAAAAGGTATATCTGGAATCCATTTTTCCAAAAATGGGAAAACCAGGATAAACCTAAAAGACTTAATCCTTGATTGTAGTAAACTCAGTCAGTCTGTATTTGGTATAGCCATTTCAGAAGATAATAAGGTAATAAAGTTAGGATTTATGAGTGATGAAGAATCAGCTCTGAAAATAATTAATCGATTGGTGAATGTTATAAACGATATTAAATATATTACAGCATAATGGAAAAACGGTATTTTTCAGTAAAAGAGACTGCACAATACTTGGGTTTTTCTCCAGGTGCAGTATATAATCTAATTTCTCAAGGCAAAATACCAGCAACAAAAATAGGCAATACAGTAAGAATTAACAAGGAAGAATTGGATAAATTTCTTAAAGAAAATACAAGGCCTGTAAATTTTGTTTGGAATTCAACCAATTCTCATGTTATAATCCCTCAATCTGAAATGAGGAGGGGAGACATGGGAATAAAAAAAATAAAAAATATTTATTGGATTGATAAAAGGTTTGGGGATTACAGGCTAAGGAAATCTTTAAAGACATCGAATAAAAAAACTGCTTTCAAACTTGCTCAGCAAGAAGAAGAAAAGGCCATAAATGAGATTTACGGATTAACAAAGACAATTAAACTGGCGGATTTCTTCCAGGAATATAAAAAACTAAATCATCACAAAAAATATATAGTCAGAGAAGAGCAGAGATTAAATTTGATTCTCAAGTTTTTTGGAGAAAATATTTTTTTGCATGAAATTACTCCCCAGAAATTAGAGGAGCTAAAAATTTATCTTAAAGAAAATGGAAGGTCAGAGGCAACGGTCAATCGATATATTTCATTTCTAAGGCTCTTATTCAACCATGCAATAAATTGGAATTATATACGGTGGAATCCAGTTAAAAGGGTAAGATTTTACAAGGAACAGACACATAAGAGAAAAGCATTAAACAAAACAGAGATTCAAATTCTTTTATCAGAAGCTAAAGAAATATCTGATAGAGGACGCTCTGAACAGCAAAAATATTTATTTTCTATTTGTGTGATTGCACTATCAACAGGGATGAGAATAAATGAGATTTTAAACCTTAAATGGAAAGACATAGATTTAGACTTAGACAAAATTATAGTGCCTTCGGAGAATAGCAAGACAAAGGAATCAAGAGAAATACCAATGAATTCAGATGTCAGAAAGATTATAACCTTAATAAAGCCACAAGGAGATTATATTTTTCAATTCAAAGGAAGAAGGCATCCTGATTCATTTAGAAGGCAGATTATCAAATTGAGAAAAGCGATTGGAGAGCATTTTAGGGGATTCCACAATCTAAGGCATTCGTTTGCAACATTTTTAGTTCAGAATAAAATTGATAGTATTACCATAGCAAAGTTATTGGGTCACTCTCATTTGAAAACCACCTTTAATTACTCTCACACATTCCCGGAGGCAATGAAAAAAGCAGTTGAAGGAGTAAATCTTTGGGCTGATTTTGGTCATATGAACGAGGGCTTTTTTAAGGAAGTCAATTAAAATGAATAACTTAGATATTTTGTATGAGGGCCTGAAAAGCCCTGCGTCGGCGGTTCGATTCCGCCTCTCGGCATATAGTTTTTTCAATATTGATGAGCTTTTTCACATTCTTAATCCTTCATTACATTTCATCACCTTTAATTATTTTCATGGGCAGGTTTTTTTAACCCTTTAGAATGGAATTAACCTTTTACCACATCTCAAATAGATTTTCTTGCAATAATTCTAATTTTGTATTATTGTATTTATTGAAGCAAAATAAGATTTGCTGAAAATAATTTAAGTTTAGCATCGGAAAGTTAAGACTTAACCTTTCCTGCTAAATAAAAAGGAGATTGAAATGTCAAAAAAACTTTATGTAGGAGGGCTTTCTTATTCAACAACAAATAGCCAACTTGAAGAATTATTCAGTAAAGCAGGAAAGGTTGAATCTGTAAATGTCATTACTGATAAATTCAGTGGGCAGGGAAAAGGATTTGGATTTGTTGAAATGTCGACTGATGAAGAAGCAAAGAAAGCTATTGAAATGTTTAATGGATATTCTTTAAGCGGAAGAACCATTATCGTTAACGAAGCCAGGCCAAAAAGAGAAAGTGGGTTTAGAGGTGGCTATGGCCGTAACAGATATGGTGGGGGTTTCAGAGGGAGAAGAAGATAAAAATTTAATATTTTATCTAAAAACAGTTTTTGGGGAAAAGATTAAGCTCGAATTTAATAGATATTTAAATTGAATTAAAAACATTAAAAGATGAGTTTTTCTTAAAACCTGAAGGATAGTCCACCTCGAACGAGAAATCCATTCCATATTCCAGCATCTACCTGCAAATAAATATTCTCAGAAACTCTTCCTTTCAGGCCAAGATTTAATTGAATAATCGGATAAAATTTAATTGCTAACTCTTCTATATCTTTTAATTTCTTGCTCTCAGATTCACTCTCTGTTTCAAGTAAACCGGTTTCTGCATTGTAGAATTTACCAGAAAGATTATAAGATACATCCCCACTTACTGGAGCTGCTCCAAAACCAAAGCCTACATAAGGGTGGACTCTCCATGAGGGTTTTATATCCCATCTAAGACTTAAATTATATGAAAGAGGGGTCACCACAAATTTCCCATCCGCATCAAAGTCTACATATGAACCATCAGTAAATTCCATGTCCACAAATCCGCTTAATGAAAATTCCATCTTTGTTTTTTCAACTGATAAGCCTAAACTGAAGGATCCATATTCTCCACCGGGATAAAATCTTATTTCGAACCCTAAGTTATTTCCTCCTGTATCAAAATTGAAATCTCTTTGATATAACTCCTCAATTAATTCTGGGTGTTTCTCTAATATTCCATTCCGGAATTCAGTATCGGCTCCTTCTGTAACAAAATTTTCAACTGCAGATTTTAGAATATTCAGGTTCCAGGTTCCATAATGAAGATTGAATTCCCATTTTTGTTTTGCTGATAGTGTTTGTGAAAAAAATAATACAAATACTACCACAAAAATAAAAATATAGATTCTCCTCAACCTTCCTCCTTCAAATTGAGATTTAAATATAAAATCTATCTAAAATAAATTTATAAAGTCAAATTTTATTTTGAATGGTAATCATCTAAGGTTTTGTGCATGAAAATTGAATATAACTTTTCTATATTTTATGTTTTACTTACGAAGTGCTGTGAAGTCCTCCTTTTCAGATGGTGGTTCAACCCTTCCCCCTAAATATTTAGCCAGAAATTGCTCGGCTGCAGCATAAAACTTAAGCCTGTTCTCCGGTCTTGCGAACCCATGTCCCTCATCAGGAAAAACCAGGTATTCCACAGGTTTATTATTTTTCCGCATTGCATCAACAATCTGATCACTTTCTGCCTGTTTTACTCTTGGGTCATTGGCACCCTGGGCAATCAATAATGGCACCTTAATCTGGTCAGCTTTAAACAATGGCGATCGTGATTTAAGAAACTCCTCTTCAGTCTCGACCTTACCCACTCGCTTATCGAACAAAGCTTTGATAGGAACCCAATATGGAGGAATCGATTTTATTAAAGTAACTATGTTCGATGGACCCACAATGTCAACACCACAGGCAAACACAGCGGGTGTAAATGTTACGCCTACTAATGTTGCGTAACCTCCATAGCTTCCTCCATAAATACAGATTTTCTTCGGATCTGCATAGCCCTGCTTTATAGCCCAGTTTACACCGTCGAGAAGGTCATCATGCATCTTCCCGGCCCATTCACGGTCACCAGCATTGAGAAATGCTTTTCCATATCCAGTTGACCCACGGAAATTCACCTGTAGCACAGCATAGCCTCTGTTAGTAAGCCATTGCACTTCACTATTCAGTCCCCACACATCACGACCCCAAGGCCCACCGTGAACGTTAAGAACCACCGGCAGGTTCTTTAGCTCAACATCTACTGGAAATGTTAAATATCCATGAATGGTTAACCCATCCCTCGACTTAAATGAAATGGGTTTCATCTTTGCTAATTTATACTTTTCTAATTGCGGACGGTTACTGAACAAAAGCGTTGCTTTCTTGGTTTCTCGGTTATATGAGTAATAGTAAACCGGCCCATCATCCATTAAATAGGAAACCAGCCAGGTTTTATCCTCCACATCCCGACTTCCGATACCAATGTCTCCATCTCGAATTTTATACAAAACATCAAAATCTGCTTTCAATGAAGTATCAATTAGTCTCCACTCTCTTCGAGCTCGAATGAATTGTACTGCTTCTAATTTATTGGTCTTTGGATGGTTCATCGTGCCACCTACATCATACATGGGATCTTCAGCCACTACGTTACTTTTTCCACTGGCAATTTCAACTTCGACAAGGCGTGCTGTGTTAGCATCAACACTTGAAATAAGCCAGATACTCTGGTTATTTGGAGTAAATCCAGCAACTCCTCCAAATGTTTCATCTGCACCCCATCTCTGGAAAGTTCGCCATGGATCTTTTTTTGAGTCGCGAATCCGAATTTCAGTTCCTCCGTCAGGCGTCACGACCTGGGCTACTCGAACCTCAAAATTCTGGTCAGTGACCCAGCCAGCTACATCTCCTGGGTTTTCCGTATCCAATTCAACCGCACCATTTTTTAGATTGATCCGATATACATCATGAAGCCTTGCATCTCGTATGTTAAGTCCGACAAGTAACTCATTTGGAAAATCAGGATCCATTCCATATACTCGAGCCTGAACACCTTCGAAAGGTGTTAAATCACGGATCACATTTGTCTTTAAATTTACTGAATAGAGATGCCAGTTTTCATCACCATCACGATCCTGAATGTAAAGCAAGTGCTCACCGTCATAAGCCCAGGTGTAAAAACGGATTCCACGTTTTCGATCTTTGGTAACTACACGATCATCTTCCTTGCCGATAGTTCGAACCCAAACATTTAACACACCCTTATCCGGTGCTAAATATGCCAGCATCTTACCGTCAGGCGAAACCTGGGGGCTTGATTTTTCAGGATTACCAAAAAGTACTTCACGAGGAATCAGAGTCGGTTGCTGCGCCAGTACCTGCCAAGTAAAACCCGCTAAGATTATCAGGATAAGAAGATTAATCAATAAAACTTTTTCAGGTCTGTTCTTTTCTTTCAACCGCGAAAAAAATGTACTTGAGACTAACCAAAAAAAATTTTTAAACATATCAAAATTCCTCCTTTCTTAATTTACACTTTCATAAATTTTCTCATATAATTACGAAATTTTTCTACTAAAAGTTTCTATGACGGTAATTTCCAAATGAATCGAAAAAGAAGATCATACATCTTTTTGATTCGGTTATTGAATTACTAATATAAAGCATTTTAAATTTTTGATAAAATTTCTGCATAGGAGGATAAATGGAAGAAAAGAAAATTGATATAAAAGTTGATGAACATATCGCATTGGGTCAGTACTCAAATTTAGCAGCGATAAGGCACTCAAAAGAAGAATTCATATTTGATTTTGCTTTTATATTCCCTGATGCACCTGTAGGCAAGCTTACATCACGAATCATTTTGAGCCCAGCTCATGCAAAAAGGTTCATGGAAGCTCTTATCGCTAATTTTAAAAAATACGAAGAGACCTTTGGTCAAGTTACTCCAGCAGAGATACCGCCATCCATTGGATTTGTTCATTAAATAAATAATCTTTTTATCTTAACATTAGATTGAATTAAAATCTTTCCTATAATTTGTTCTCTATAAATTTTTAATTGAAAGAATTTTGATAAATAAATAAAACCAATAATTAATATAAAATGTTAGAAACTGGTAATAAATGGAATTTGAATTAAATAATAAATGGAGGAAAAAGATGAAATCCTACACAGAGTATTTATGGTTTAATACTTCTAAAAAAAGAGAGTACATAAATATAACCGGTGAGGTCGAAAAAGCACTTAAAAAGAGTGAGATAAAAGAAGGATTCGCCCTTGTCTCCGCCATGCACATAACAGCTGGTGTTTATGTAAACGATGACGAAACTGGGATAATTAAAGATATAGATGAATGGCTGGAGAAATTAGCACCTTTCAGAATCGATTATAATCACCACAGAACTGGAGAAACAAATGGAGATGCCCATCTAAAAAGTTTATTAATCCATCACGAAGTAGTTGTTCCGATAACAAATGGGAAACTGGATTTAGGTCCATGGCAGAGAATATTTTATGCTGAATTTGACGGCCAGAGAAAGAAAAGAGTGATAATCAAGATCTTGGGTGAATGAATATCATAATCTATAACTGAAATCTAAATCTTGTTTATTCATTCATCATCCCTCCTTTATTATAGAAAAAATTGAAGAGGCTAATTTATTAAGATGTTTTTCCTCTCATACATCGCCATCCCCTTCATCACAAGGAACGGGACAATCCCTGCAACCTTAAAGCTTACTTTATCTTTTCCGCCGTCAGGGAGTTCGCCTTCGAGAGTTACAGTAATTGAGGCATCAAATGCAAGATCACAGCCTCTTGCCTTTCTCGCACGAACATCCTGGACTATCTGCGTCCTGTGCCCTTTGCCTGTGCCTCCATATTCTCCAGCCATGAGGTTAACCTCAACATTTATCGGTTCTGCTCCTTCAACCTTCACTTTCCTGAAAAATCTGAAAGGCTGTTCTTCGTCCTGTGTATACCCACGTTTAAGAAATGCCTTTAAGATTGTCTGATAGGTATCCCCAGGAATCTTTGAAAAGTTTAGAGCAACATCAATATCGAGACTGCCTACATGGGGGTCATCAGACTGAGGCAAAAGAAATGTTGGGATCCATCCGCCAATTATGACCATTTCGTCTTTGATCTCTCTGAGGAGATGAACGAGTTCCACGAGGACTGCTTTGCAAGCATTAACCTCTCTTTCTTCATATTGGCTTTTGCTTACCATTTGGGCTTGATTCGTTGTTCAAATATAGTTTGTGCTGCTTCCTCGCCTCTTCCTTTGTAACTCTTTAAATCAAGATAAAGCTGGATATCAGACACAACATTGATGCCGTTAATTTCCTGAAGTCCGTAGAATACACCTTCATCATATGGCTGAAGAAGGGTAACATTTGCCCCGCTTTCCACTTTTTTTAGTTTTAGGGCTTTTGCAATACCCTCGATATTACCATCAACATAAGAAAAGAATCTCATAAATCTTACAAACGGCGCTACCTTTCTCGCACCAGAGAACAGTGCCAAACCATAACGATACTTCATTTTTCCGCACCCTTTTTTGATTGCTGTCTCCAACTGGTCTTCTGAAAGACCAGAATAGAAAGAAAAGCTTTCGTTCTTTTCATAGGAATAATTACCAATCCATTGATTGAGCACTTCTTCGGGTTTAGCAAGATAGAAGCTTTTGTTTTCTTCTTTAATCCATTCTTCGGAAAGAAGCGCCTGTTTCACTCTTGAAGTTAGCCCCATGCTGATACCTGCCTCCCTTGAGAGGTCTTCAACATACCATCTCTTTAAAGGGTCTGAGAGAAGCACTCTCAGGATTCTGCTCGATTTTGGTGAGAAGACGGATTTTGAGAGACGCGTAACAGCGAAAGGATTAGGTCTCCCGCTTCTATCTATAAAGACACTCTTGAAAGAAAGGAAAGCATTCCCAGCCAGATCAAGACATCCTATACCTGCCTCTTTGCATATCTGTATGCTGGCATTACTGAGATACGGAGCAACCAGTATTCCATAAGAGTCTTTAAAACTTTTAAGACAGTCTTTAAGTTGAGCGATGGCCATTCTTACAAGACGGGGTTCACCTTGTGATTTTACCTCGACAATAAATTTTGTTAACTTGCCGGAAATAAGAGTATCCAACACAAAATCAACTACTCTATTATCAATTTTGACTTTAGCTTTAGATTTATTTAGTTTAACGAAGGGAATATCTGAGAGAACAGACGTTATACTTTTCTGAGCCTCTTTAAGCAAATCTTTTTCTGAAAATTGTTTCACTGTAGAAGCTTGTTTCACCATATGGTGAAACTATATAATACAGTGAAACAGAAGTCAAGTCATTGTAAGAAGATGGGCTAAAAAGTATAGGGAAATTATAAAAGCATTTAAAATCAGATACACCTATCCTCCAGGTTAAAGAAAGGATCATAAAAAATACTCAGCCGAGGTCTCGGCGACAATCAAGAGTTCCTAATAGGCGATATAATGACGGTCTCTAAAGTCTTATGTCTTATCTCACTATTATTTATTTAACAAGAACAACGCGGAAACCAACATAAGAACCAGGAGGAGTTTTAAAAGGCTGTCTTTTATCTGAGATATTTCGTGAAGATAAACCTAAAACAATGCCTTTCTTTTCTTCTGATGATTCTTTTCCATCTTTTATGCACCATTCAGAGACATTTCCATTCAAATCATAAATCTCTCCTGTAGAAGGACTCATACTTCCAGCTTCCATGATTAAAGTCTTTGCTTGTTCAAGTTCCTTAAACTTTGTTTCTAACTCCTCTGCTTCGTCTATTGTTAAATCATATCCAGCCCAGTAACAAAGGGTGTTCTCTTCACCTTTACATGTATCAAGCCATTTCTTCATCTCTTTTTCTTCTGGCAATCTAAATTTTTTCCCTGTTTTCAAAGACAGCCATTCACAGTATTTCACGGCTCCATCAAAATCAACTCCAGATACAGGATAATTTTCTGTACCTTCCTTGAATTTTCCATCAATAAACCCAACTAAATTTTTTGTATCTATATCTTTGTTTCCTTTTAGAAATTCAGAAAACTGAGCTCTCGTTACCTCAAACCTTCCAAGTTCTATATCTCCCATTTTAACTGTTTCAGGAATTAAAATTCCATTCTGAAAAATCCCTAGATATCCCTTTTCATCTTTTTTGTATGCTGATTTTTTCAATGTTAAGTCAAGAGGAGAACCCTTTTTAAATGATTTAATTTCTTTCTCTTCTTTTTTAAATAGATATTTATCGAGCCATTCAAGCTCCTCTTCCATCTTCCTTCTCTGATGGGAAATCCTCATTAAACCATGGGGTTCACCTGGGAACAAAACAAATTTGACTGGAACTTTTCCAATCTGCTGAAGAGCTCTGTAATGCTCCCAGCCCTGCTGTGTTGGAACGTTTGTATCTTTATCACCAAAAAGAATTAGCGTGGGAGTTTTTACTTTATTCATCCTGAAAAGAGGAGACTTTTTTATGTAATAATCTACATCTTCCCAGTAAGGACCTTTTAAATATAAATTATCAAACTGAGGTCCAAAAGCACAATTTCCATAGTCGCTAACCCAGTTCACATCTCCAGCACCACAAAGAGCAACTTTAAATACATCTGATTCAACTGTAAGGGCGATTGATAAAATTGCGCCGTTGCTCCAACCCATTGTTCCTAATTTTTCAGGATCAACCATTCCCTTTTTTATCAAATATTTAACACCATTCAATAAATCAGGGACTTCAAGCTCATAATATTTTCCATAGATGGATTCTACAAACTCAAGTCCATAGTTAGAGCTTCCAGAATAATTTACAAAAAGTACAAAACTTCCTTTGCCTGCAAGGATATGGGGATAATCACCCCATGAAAGAGTGAAATGATCAGGGTCATAGGCAGCAGGTCCTCCATGGATGTTAAGGATAAGAGGATATTTCTCTCCTTCTTTGTAATCTTTTGGATAAAATAAGATTCCCTCGATTTCTCGTCCTTTGTCAGACTTCCATTTTATTATTTCTCGTTTTGCAATGAATTTATTCTTAAGATGCTTATTTACCTCAGTAATTTTTTTCACTTCTTTTATCATTGAATCATCAATCTTTCCATAATAAATCTGAGGAAGTTCACTTGCTGTGGAATAGATAAAAACAATTCCCTTTCCATCTTTAGAGATTGAATATGTATGAAAATTAGAAGCCATAGGATGGTCTATTTTAGTTATCTGCCATTCTTTTGAACCTTCAGGCTTTTTAATGATAACAAACGGATTTATTACTCCTTTCGCCAGAGTTGTTGCAATCAAATCACCTGTGGCATCAAACACCTTTCCGTATGTCCCTCCTAACCCATTAGGCCAGTTGAGAGGAATTTCCTGATATCTATCAGAAAAAGGGTCATACTCATACAATAAAGAAATTCCACTTCCTCTTTTCTCCTCATAATTAGTCTTCTCCTCCTCAAGAAATACTCTTTTTCCATCATCTGCCCAGAGATAGAATGACGGCGAGAAGTATTTTTCTTTAAGAATCTGTTTAATACTTCTATCAGAGAGGTCCAAAAGAAAATACTTGGGTCTATGCTTTGCTTCGACTCTAAAAAGTGGAGTATCAACATGAGAAGTAATTGCCCATTTTCCACCAGGAGAAACTTCGAAATTTTCAATTCGATCCTTATTTTCGTTAAGCGTGTTACTTTTTTATCTTTTAACTCAATTGAAAAAAGACGAACTGGATAATAAGCTTCCATGTCTTCCACAACTTCTGCATCATCCTTTTTTTCTTTCAAATTTTTCTCATGAAAAGTTTCATCTTCTCGAGCGCTGAATATAATCTCCTCATTATTCTTCCATCTGAAATTATTTACACCCATCTTTACATCGGTTAATTTCTCTGATTCTCCCCCAAACGGAGAAATGATATATATCTGCGTTTTCTTTTCCCTGTCAGATAAAAAAGCGATTCTTTTCCCATCGGGCGACCACCTTGGAGACCAGGAAGAGCTATTCCCTCTTGTCAGTTGAATTGGCTCTATTTCACCGTCGGTTGATCCCATCCAGATCTCTCTTAAATGTTTATCCTTTTCTTTGTCTGCTCGGAATTGAACCCAAAGAACTTTTTTCCCATCAGGAGAAATTTGGGGCTCAGCCAACATCTGATAATTTATTACATCATCAACTGAAATTATCGAAATCTCTTCTGCTTTATCTTTTTTCTCCTCCGGGATAGCGGAATCGGAAAGAAAAAACATTAATAAAATTATAATTAAATGAATTCTTATAAATTTTGGTTTAACCATTTTATCCCTCCCATAAAAAATTATTTATAACAAAATTTAAAACATTATTTTAGCACAAAATAAAGATTCCATTCTCGTGTGATATTCCACTGCATAAGACTTAACGAGCGGTTCCTATAATAACCTCTATCCCGGTTTTCTTTTCCCTGTTCGCTACCATTCTGACGCCAATACGGATACCCATAATGAAAAATACTTTGGTCTCAAGATAGATTTCAATCCCTGTGGAGAATTGGGACTTACCTTCTCTTGGTATCCCAAAATCTACAAAAAGTGTTGTGCACAGATCTTCAAAGAAGACATTGGGATTCCAGATTCCCTTTCTTATGCGCAACAATGGTCTTGAATATTCCAGCTCAAATGTCGCTCCAATTTTGGCATCAAGAGCTTTTTTATATCCACGAATTTTAGAAAAAACAGTCCCAGGGTTGTCAGGGTCATAGATCCCATGAATATCAAAGGAAAGCTGACTGTTTGGAAGATATTGTAAAAGGGCTAAATCAGTATACAGCGCCATTCGGTTGATGTTGGAACCCATTTCCTTGCGCTCCACAGGAATGCCAATTCTTAATCCTCCATAGGTCGTAGGAAAGCGAAATCTTGTGTTTAGATATGGTTCAACCTCCCTGCGAGAGAAATCATTGTGAAGATTGCTTGATAAGCCAAGCCAGAGCTCTGATAAACCTTGAGATATTTTATTTATGAATGGATACCCTGCGCCAATTTTCAGCATTCTACTGTCTATATTATCAAATATGATATAAGACTGCAGAGGCGCAAAAAAATTATTTGTTAGATTTACAGAATACTTTGGCATCTGTTTATTAAAATCATAGGCCATGGTTAAGAAGTAAGAAAAATCCCCTACTGCATCCCCGCCTATGAATTGCAGCCCGGCTAGTGTCGTGTCACTTAAATTTCTTTCATTATTCTTTTGTGCCACGACACTTTCCCTATGGGAGAAAGCCTCTCCCTGGCGCTTCGCTGAGCACCCCCCAGACATGGGGAAGCCTCTTCCCCATACCCCTTCAGTGTGCTTTAGGAAAAGTTGTTTGTTTGCGAAGATAGTTATGGGACAACACACTAAATCGATTTCTTGGTTAGAGTAAATTATGGGTAGCCGTATCTTTGGTATCAGGGTTTTTAGATTATCAAAGTACCCTCCGCGGAAAACTTCCTTCTCATTCAGAGGGAAAACAGGAGGTACAGTAGCCTGATAATCCGGCAACTGAAATTCCCTGAATTCCGCCTGCCTGCAATAGATGTCATATCCATACGAATTGAGCCCCACAAAGTAAAGGGTGTCATTTAATTCATCATACACAGGATAAGTGGCAAAGCCATTATGAGTAAGCCTGTAAACTTTACAAGAGGAAAAATCGTAAGCATAGCTGGAGTATATTCCCCCAAAATTCGCTACAAAGAAGAGCTTATTTCCATAAAGAGAAAGCAATCCTTCAAAATAAGGTGTGTGAACAAGGGGTGTGAACTCGTGGGTTTCCAAATCCAGAGTGTAGATGCTGAAGTTTTGCCAATCCTTGCGTGCGGAGACAATTATACGCTTGTCATCAGTAATTATTTCGTCAACAAGATAATCGGCTGTGAAAAGCAATTTTTTCGCTCCTGTGGCTCTCTCATACATATAGATTTCCGAGCCAAATATTTCCTTATTGTCTTTAGAATAGAGAATGTTACCATTCCACAGAACACCAAAAGCTCTCATCCCTTCCTTAAGAATAACCCTATCCTGACCAGTTGAAATATCCTTTTCGTGGAGAAGAGAATAAATCCCGTAAGTGGTAAAACTCGCATTAGCATAGCCTGGCTTTATCTCTGCAACTGCATAGTATAACTTTCCATTGCGAATTCTCAACGGCATTGTGAAAAAGGAAGTGGTGGAAACAATGGTCTGTTCTTTCTCTCTATCGATGTCCCTTTCTATAATTTTATTGAACCATATCTCATTAAATGCACCGGTTTTTACCCCATACCTTCTTGCATAATAGAGCTTCCTTTCCGATACTTTTAAATCCTTAACATACCAGCCATAATCAGTCAGCCTCTTACCCTCCATGGCAAAATCTTTGAACCTTTCAGTTTCGTAGTTATGCCACTCCCGCCATAGGGCTGGAAATGATTTCCCGTACACCCTTTTAGCTGTCCAATCAAATCTTATAAATGGGAATATTGGTGAGAAATAGGACAAAATTGAAGAGCCATAGATATTAAAAAAATGGTTAAATTTTTCTTCTCCATAAATCTTTGATAAATAATTAAAGAACTCACTCCCATAAAGATAGATACCTTCATAGCCTGGAAATTCTAATGGCGAATATGTTGCTTTAGGTAAAGATGGAAAGCGATTGTCTGAGATTATTGCACCAATATAGGCGTCGAAAAATCCATCGTTGAGTCGTCCACTGTATTTAGAAATCTGAGATTCACTGTACACTGTAATACCTTCCGTTACCCATCCTGGTGAGGCGAGATTGGGTGTAAAAAGAGTACCAAAAAGAGTGGCCAGAACTTTTGGAATTCCTGCTGATTTGGTTAGATGAAGTATGTGAGTATATTCATGAACTCCAACATTAGCCCACCAATTTTCTGTAAATCCAAGGATGCCAGCTGTGGGTGGATAGGTAAAGAGATGGGTGTTGAAAAAAATTGGATCAGAAAATCCATTAGACACTGTTCCTACGTCTTCAATCACCACAGGAAGATGAAACACTTTGTTATCAGTAAGCTTCTCTATGGAGGGTCTATAATATTCAAGGTTCCTCAGAGCATCCCATGCCTGGATTTCATAGCCAGGCTTATAGATGACCGTAAAATACGCAGTCTTGAGGGTCTTCCAGCCACCCCATCCAAAGACCCAAGAGGGAAATATAAAAATAATAAACATCAGTATAGAGATCCTCATTTTTAGAAAATCTCTTTTTTGTTTTGATATGAGACTTTTTTTATACATCTTTCAAGTGGAAAAACTAAAATGCTTCCCTTAAGGCGAGGGTCTCGAAACTTATATGTTGTGTTATCGGAATTGTACCTTTTCCACTGACCAAGTGCGTCTTTTTTAATCGTATTAAGTATGCGAAGGAAAAGCATCCAGGTAAGTTCAGATACATACTGCAAAGCACCAACCCTCTCTGACCTCCGTGTAATATCACAGATGCCTTTTGTAGGAAATCAATACCTTATTTAACACTTGTTAAGTAGTCTCTATTTTTATTAAATGATTTTGCAAATTAGTTTAATAAGAAACCCATGAAAAAAAGCCGAGGGGTCTCCGTTCTTAATAAGCTTAATCTTTTCGATAACTCTACTTTCCATAATATTTTAATATTCTATTCCTATCTTCGTTTTCCTTATCACCTTTGTAATAAATTTCAATTAACTCGATTTTATCTTTTTCCTCAAAATAAGCATAAACTACCCTGATACCAGATTGAACTCCTTTACCCTTAAGAGAGCGACAGGTAAATTTTTTCGCTTTGTAGATTTTAGGGCTTTTAATTTGTAAACCCTGAATTTGAAAAATTCCCTTGTTATCTCTCTTTAATTTATGATAAAGATTCAGCTCTGTCTTAATAAAGTTTTTAAGGTCATCCTCGAGAGTTTTGAATCTTTTGAGAAGTTTTTTCATATCTTTCTCAAATTCAGGAAGAAAGGAAACTTCATTGAATATCTTCACCGTATTCTCTTACCGAATAAGGCTGGGTTCTGTAAAAAACAGATTCATATTCTAGTATTCCCTGATCTTCTGTGGTTAGCCAGGGAACATCATTGTGGGAATATTCACTTATTTGAGAAGCATTCATATCAGAAAGCCTATTTAAAACATCGTCAATTACTTCAATTTCGTTAGCTTTTAACTTAGAAAGGTCTGCTTTTCTTAAAGGTAAGTACTTGGTTTGTGGATATTCAAAATAGCTACTTTCAACCTTTGTAATTTCTTTATTTTCAATCATTTTGTCGACTATTTTTTTAAATTCTATAGGCGTTGGCCCATACTGATTTTTAATATATGTCGCGCCAATTAGTTGCTCTTCATACTTTTCATAAAAATCAAAATCGATGAAGTAAAGAAGTTTATAGATTACAGTCTCACCAATATTGGGTTTTGAGCCAATCTTATTCAAGATATATAGCAAGACCTCTCTGAACTTTTCTAAATTTTTCTGAGGCACATTTATTCTAATTTGAGGTCTTTGTCTCATCTTCTTTTTGATATCGCTTAGAATCACCTCTGGTTCTTTTTTAAAATCCAATAAAGCTTCTACGGTAATATTAAATATCTCTGAAAGTTTTATCAATTCATCGGTAGAAACTTTTCTCTCTCCATTCTCTATTTGAGAAATTGAAGGACGTGAAACACTCAATAATTCTGCAAGCTTTTGTTGGCTAATTTCCAACCGTTCTCTCAGCTCTTTTATTCTTTTACCAAGCCTTATATAAATTTCAACCATATTATCCTCCTTTATCAGCATCAAATATTATAATAATTAATGTAAGATATTTTGTCAAATATATGTTAGATATTATTACATAATTATATTTTTATAACTCACATCTAAGCGCTTTTTCTTAAGTTTCCTATGGTAAGAATGCCTCAAGCTTTAATGACATCAAGGTCATTCAACCCATAAGGATTTTCTAACGCTTCGATCCCACCTCTCTCAAACTGCCTTGCAAAGACAATCAATGTATTTGCTATTTCCTTAGGTAAACTCTTAAACCAGTCATCGTGCCTGTATTTAAGTGCTTCCACTTTTTCACTATAACCCCTCGTTAATATAGGTAATATTCTAAACATTTCTATACCTAATCATTTATATCAATTTCTTAAACCTTAAAATTTTAGATTTGAACGCAATAGATAATGATCAAAGTAACTTTAAATGGAAGTCTTGTTAATATATAATTTAAGAAAAGCATGAGATACCTATTATTGTTATTTTTTTTAATAGCTTTTTTGCTTTCTCACATTCAATTATCCTCTGGAGATGGATTAAATATTCTAAATAAAGAAAGAGAAAAGGAGAAAGAAAAAATTATAGTTGTCACAAATGAAACTTTAAAAAAGAAATTGAAAGGGAAACTTCAAATAATTAAGGCTATTCCATATAAAAATGAATTAATAGAAGAGAAAAAGAAGGACAAAAAAGAATTGGAAATATATGTATTAGAAGAAGAAAAAATTGAATTCCTGAGAGAGAAAGAAGAGGAGTTAAAAAAGCTTTTAGGAGAGCTTGATGCTTTAAAAAAGGAAAAAGCAGAATTATTAAAAGATTTGTATGGATTGAACATTACTGCATATAGATATTCAATGATATTTTATCCAAGAGGTTATATAATTGGAAAGATAAAAAAAATTGATGAAAAAATAAAACTAATCGAAGAAGAAATTACAAAAATAAAAACGGAACTTTCAAAAATAAAAAATATATAATAACCAAGAAACGATTATGGAAAATACGAAAGAAAGAACCAAGCTCTTTTCCTCAAATTTTCCTACTGGTGGAGAATCTAAAATAAAATTACTTCTTCTCTGGCATCGAGAATATTTTGTCATCGAAACCTGGATTAAGTTTAATCTCTTTAATGGTGGTTTCCATAATCTTTTTTCCATCTGCATATGCAACTGACCTGAACTGAATTTTCATTCCCTCCACTTCTTTGAAATCAAAGCTAATATTTTCAGTCTTTACAATCTGACCTGACTCATTCCGAGCTGAATATTCAGTTTTTACAGGAAGAAATGTTTCTTTATCAAAGAATATGTTCGTTTCCTCACCTTGTTTATCTATAAATTTAATCCCATGGCAATCTCTACCCTCGATGTTCGAAACGCCCAGATATTCAAGTTTGCACTCTTTTTCTTTGTACCTCATCAGAAGATTTTCTCTCTTCTCTGATGCCTTAAAAGAATCAAAAATAAATTTCGGAGCTTCGATTGCCTGTCCCATCTGCTGGAACCATGCTTTTTCACCATCATAGCCAATTACTGTTTCCACTCCCATGATAGTCTGCTCGATTCTTATTCTCATTGGCTCAGACCTCATGTATATTTTTCTTTCGCCTAAAAATTCTCCTTGCGGAGTAAAAACTTTAATTCCAGCAACTATATAAGATTCATTCACTTTGTCCAATATTTCCTTTCCTCCCTGAGCATCGATGGACATCTGAATTATCTTCTCAAGATCGACTTTTTCCTGGGAATAAACTGATTCAGAGGAAAAAATAGAGTAAATCAATCCCAGAAACAAAAATATTGGTAGAAATTGATATAAGCTCTTTCTCATTCATTCCTCCTTTTATTCTATTTTACTAATACAAACTCATTTAATTCTGATGCATTCCTGTCCCCTCACACCGCCCTCTCCCCTCATGGAAGAGGATTGAGGTGAGGGGGAAAACGAGTAAGATGTAACAAACATTAGTGCGTTCATATTATTTATTATAAGGAAAAAAATAACAATCTGTAAACCTTTTGATTCTAAATTTCGTTTATATATTAAGAATGGAGATTAAGAGGGAAGAATGAAAAAATATATCAAATTTCTATTACCTTTCATCCTAATTTCTTTTTATTCTTGTGTGCTTATAATAGACGACAGAATTTATGACCCAAACCCTTATTTCAAAAATGCAATGAAGAGGATCGAAAAGATTCACAAGAAAGACCCAAAGAGAGAAGGCCCTGTTTCCTCGATGAAAATTCTTGTTTATGAAAAGGATGAACATAAGTTGATTAAGCTAACCATTCCATTCTGGCTGTTAAACTTTGGTTTGGATGTTGCAGAGGCAAGCGAAAATAAAAAATATTACAGAAGATCTGAAGATTTTCATTACACTGATTTGAAAAAATTGAAAGAAGCTGGGCCAGGACTCTTAATTCAGGTAGATGAAGAGGATTCAAAAGTTTTAATCTGGTTAGAATAAGAAATAGTAATTAAGGCTTTTGATGTGGATGAACAGGAATTTAAAGAAATTGTGGAGAAGATCATTAATGGTAAAAAGGATGAATTCAGTAAGATTATCCAAAGTTTTCAGAAAAAAATATTTCAGATTGCAATGGGATTCTTCAGAAATAGAGAGGAAGCGATGGATTTAACTCAGGAAGCCCTGATAAAAATCTTTCAAAATTTAAACAAATGGAAACACAATAAAAGTTTTTCAGCATGGGTTTTTACTATTACAAATAATCTATGCATCGATAGATACAGAAAAATTAAAAAGGAAAAAATTGACGCTTCTAAAATATATGAAAAAATCCTTCCAGGAAATGAGTATTTGGATTCAACAATTAAAATAGAAAAAGCTCTGGATAACCTCCCTCCAAAAGAAAAAATGCTAATCTCGATGAAATATTTTAATGATATGAAATTGATGGAAATTTCTGAAGTCTTAAACATATCTTTAGGCACTACCAAATCAATTCTTCATCGAGGGATAAAGAAAATTAGAAAATATGTTTTTTCCAGTGAGGAAAGCGGAAATGAATAATTGCAAATACATTGATAAAAATATTGCATATTTTGATGAGTTACAGGAGTCTGAAAAAAAATTAATTTTTGACCATATAAAATCATGTGAGAGATGCAGCAAGGCATACAATCAATTCGAAATTATAAAAAAAGGTTTCTCTGAGATAGATTCTCTCATAAAATCTCAGACAAACTTTATCGACTGGGATAAAAACCTGAATTTCATCATGGAAAAAATTAAATCAAAAGAAATAGTTAAAAGACCTTCAATGAAATTACCAGACATATTATTTCTAAAATGGAAATATGCAATGGCTGGGTTATTAATTCTTATAGCAGGATTCTTCCTTGGAGTGTTCTACTCAAACATAAAAATCCATAAAACCTCTTATGAAATACATATTCCATCTCCATTTTTTGAAAAAATGAATAAAATGTCTTTGAAAAAAGATACTGAAAATTATCTCAGAACAACTCAACTGATATTGATGAATTTTTTAGATTCGTATGAAAGTAACACCTGGGATCCTAATATTTATAAAGGACTATCAAAAGAAATGACGATGAAAAAAATATTCGTTGATAAAAAATTATTAAACTCAGTTGGAGGAGGAGCACTCTTTGATAAAATTGAGCTCATTTTAATTGAATTATCAAAGTCATCAAACATACAGAATAGAGAAAGACTTGAGGAAATTTATGATTATATTAAACAGAAAAGAATTCTTTTAAAACTTCAGATAGTAAACAATGAGATTAAAAATTTAGAGATATAAAATGAAAAAAACCTTAGTAATTATTATAATATTTTTTCTTTACTTCAGCCCTCTAATTTCTGCCTCTACTGAAGAAGAATTATTAAAAGAAGCAAAGCTTCTTATTTTTGACCGCAAGTGGAAAGAAGCTCAAATAAAACTGGAGGATTTCATAAATAAATATCCTAAAAGCAATTTTTATGCCGATGCTCTTTTTTATTTAGGGAAGTCCCTTCAGGAACAGAAAAATAAAGAGGAAGAGGCAATAAATGTTTATGAAAAATTTTTGTACCTAAAAAAAGCTCCATCCCTTCAAGAAGAGGCAGAAATATCGATAATTGACCTTTCCCAGAATCTTTACTTAAGAGGAAAAAAACATTATCTGAAAAAAATAGAAGATAGATTGAAATACAGGGATAAGGTTACTCGCTATTATGCAGCCTTTAAAATCAGTTATTTAAAAGATAATAATTCCAGAAAAGCTATCCCGGTTTTAAAAGAAATTCTGAACTATGAAAAAGATGAGGAGTTAAAAGAAAGAGCAAAATTAGCTCTTTTAAGAATCGACCCAAACAGTCTGAGAGGGTTTACCGAAAGAACATCTGAATCATGGGGAAAAACTCTTAAAATAAGAATATACAAGAAAGGAAAAGTTGAACCTGAAGTGTCTGTAAACATACCGTTTCCATTAGCTGAGCTCGCTTTAAAGGCAGTGGCAAAAGAGAACACAAAAATAAATGGAAAAATTGATGGGAAAGAGATAAAAATTAAAGATATTGATGAATTTTTGAAGAAAGTTTACGAAATGAAAAAAATGGAAATCCTCGAAATTTATTCAGAGGATGAAATAATAAAAATCTGGATAGAATAAATGGAGGTTAAAATGAAAAAAATTTTATTTTTTATTCTGATTATCATAGCGATATTATTGCTATCAAGCTCAAACATTTCAGGCCAAGATAAAGAAGATTTGAAGTTTATAAAAAGAGCAGTTTCATCTCAGAAAGAGAGCCTTGATACAAAAAAATTTGAAGAAGCAAAATGGCTTAAAATTGAAGTATTCGATAAAATAGCAAGAAAAACAAGAGTAAAAATAATCATGCCCATTTCTGTGCTTGAAATCATTTTTAATTCAAACATTCATCCAAAAGTAAAATGTGATGAAAAGGAGATTGACTTTCAGAAATTATTCAAAGAATTGAAATCACTCGGTCGAATGGAGTTAATCGAGATTGATGAAGAAGATGAATCTGTAAAAATATGGCTTGAATAAGAATAATTAAATTTTATCTTCTAAGGGAGGGGTTATGAGTAAGAAGGTATTTCTCAAAGCCTTCAGTTTCCAGGATGGAAAAAGCATCATTCCAGCTAACATAATCCTTCTTTCTTAAAGCCTCAAGAATTCTGATTATAGACAATGCAACTTCAGCTGTTTGACTCTGACTTTGATCTTTCTTTATAAACTCAATGGCATCAAAAAGGACTGCATTAGCTTCTTCATAACTGATAAAATCAGACCTCCCATATTTTTCTATCCATTCATCTTGAGAAAGGGCATCATTTACATGGCTCTGGATGAGATATGTAGCTCTACCTATAAGCTTTAAATTGCTGGGGCTAACATTTGTCATTGTATTTCCGATAACTCTTCCTAATTTTGCCATAACTGCAGTGGAATGAGCATTAAGGAGCATCTTAAGACCTATATTCTGCCTGAGACCAATGGGGTCATTTTCCTCACCAATGGGAAGAATAAAAGATACATCTTTTCCTTTAATTTCTTTCATATTCTGGATTATTTCATGAACTTCATTTTGTTGCTTATCAGTTATAAGTAAAAGCACTACATTAGCTTTTCTTTCTTTAAAAAAGGAGATAAATCTTCTAAAGGGAAAAGATGGCTCTTTTAATTTATCCACCTCTTCTCCCATGCACACAACAACTCCTAAATCCCCCTCCTTTGGTGATCTGTTCTTTATGTTAAAATCAGAAAAGGAGAAATCATAAAGATTCTCCTGGTCATTTCCTGCGTGCTTCAGACTTTTGAGGGCTGCTTCCTTTAAAAATGGATCTTTTATATCCGTTGAAAAAGGAGCTTCATAGATTGATGGATTAAGACCTCTAAATGGCCTTCCAAGAAAACTTTTCCAAGCTTCCTTTAGATTGCCTGCTGGTGTCCAGACCTGAATCCAGCACCTTCTTTCCGGCTCCATCACAGTATCAAGAGGAAATAGTCTAAAAGTTGGGCTCCGTTCTGTGCTATCGATAAAGACAGTGATAAGACCTTTTTGAGCAAAATATGTTAAAAATCTTTGGTTTTTATATGTTTCAGCCTCAAGATCAGTGAATGAAGCAAGGGAATTCCTTGCTTTCAAAACTGATTCCAGAACATTGTTGAAACTTTTAAGCCTTTCTTCAATGGTTAAGCCAGGAGAAAAGCCGAGCTGAAACATCTCTGATTCAGTCAGAAATCTTTGTAATACGAGATAGATAGCCTCTTCCAGTATAATACCCATTACAAAAGTCTCGATGGTAGTTGCCTGCATTCGGGTGGAGCCGGTAATTGCCTGATGTCCTGTAGCTAAATTTATCTTTGTTATGGCCGGATTTTCAATCACAGCCCTGCTTCTTTCAAAAGGAATCAAAACTTCATCAGGGTTATTGTAAATAAAATAAAGATTTTTTCTCGCAACTTCTATTTTCTCTTTATCCAATTTTCCATACTGATTGAGGGCAGCAAGTATTGTACCTATCACAGAGGAAGTTTCCCCTCCTTCTGTTACACAGAAAACAACATCTCCTTTCTCAATACCCCTGTCTTTTAACTGAAGATATCCTATCAATTGTAAATCTTCAAATCCCTCTAAAGAGCTAATCAATGCCCTGTCCCCCCCTGTCATCTCACCTATAAGCTGCTCTTCAACACCCTCAGCCAAATGAATTTTTATTTTTTCCCATAGAGGGCTTGATTTAAGTTTTCTCCAGAATGGCCTCCAGAAAGTACTCTCCATTTGCTTGGCTAACCTTCCTGTTGCTCCACATCCATAAATATATATTTTTCTTTTTTCAATAATTGCTTTTTCTACAGCTTCAACTGCTTGCTCAATTTTCTCACTGTTTTCAGAAAGCTCAAGGATCTTCGCAGATATATCTTTATCCACAGAGAAAAGCATTTCCAGCCCAGCTGAGGTATCGGATTTTATCCTAAAGCTTAAACTCCAGGTTTTAGGATGCCTCTGTTCTGTAATGAGGTTATGGAGATGAAATTCCTTTTTATTTTTAACATAGTCTAAAGATTGTTCTGAAGGTTTTATTCTAAGCAATTTTAAAATATAGCTCTCCTTCCCTTTTGAAGACGTTAGTGCCATATCCCTAAAACTCCTCTTAAAATAAAATTTTGACAAGATAATAGGATTTAGAAAAAGTTGATTGGCTGGGAAGATATTCATGAAATAACCCACTAAAATCGATAAAAAAATAAGAAAAGTTATAAAGCTAAATCTTATGGATTTATTTTTTAACAATTTTTCACCTCATTCATACAGTAAATAAGATTCCCTCAGCTTATAAAAATTATCTAAATCTTTTTTATAACTTTTTATCATCTCTTTTACATCAATACCTTTTTCAAGAGCTTCTCCTATCTTTGGGTTTCCCATTATTTTATCAAAGTAGTCCTTATGGAATCTGAAATTATTCGGATACATATCCATTATTGTTTTTATTATGTAAAGTGTGGATTCAAACGGTTTATATTGATTTCTGTCAGTTACATATATCTGTGCTCCTCCGCATAATTCTCCTTGATACTTTGAAAATGTAGGTTTAAACCAAGCTTCCCTGAACTTTATTCCTGAAAGATTTAGCTCATTGAGTTTTTTAATTAGCTCATATCCATCAATCCATGGAGCACCAAAAATTTCAAAGGGCTTTGTTGTTCCTCTACCTTCAGATATGTTTGTACCTTCCAAGAAAACCTGACCAGGGTAGACAGTTGCTGTATCAAGTGTGGGCATGTTTGGGGATGGAATCACCCAGGGAAGAGATGTATCATCATACCACATCTCCCTTCTCCATCCTTTCATTGGAATAACCGTTAAATTTACCTTTTTTTCAAAAAATTTATCGTTGAAAAATTTTGCCAATTCTCCGACAGTCATTCCATGTCTTACAGGTATCGGATAAAGACCCACAAAAGAACTAAATTCTGGATACTCCAGTATTGGGCCTTCAATATTTAACCCATTTATAGGATTTGGTCTATCTAAAACTATAAAATCAATCCCATTTTCAGCGCAGGCCTGCATGCAATAAGCCATCGTTGCAATGTATGTATAAACTCTCGTACCTACATCCTGAATGTCAAAAATCATCACATCTATTCTTTTAACCATTGAACTTTCAGGAATCTTCCCTGTCTTTGTGGTATCGAACGAGCGCATGTATTCATCTATATTTTTTAGCATTCCTGGCTCAGGTTTCATGGATTGTCCGTAAAGGCTGAATACAGGGAGTTTATATTTTTCATCCATGTAAAAAGGAACATATTCTCCAGCCTGGGCATTTCCTCTTACTCCGTGCTCAGGGCCATACAAAGCCACAAGATTAATTTCTGGGTTATTGTAAAAAAGCTCAATTATACTTTGTAAATTACTATCCACTCCAGTTGGATTTGTTATCAACCCCACTTTTTTACCTTTAACAAGAGCTAAATTGTTCTCAAGAAAAACTTCCACTCCAGGTTTTACTCTTTTTTGTTTCTCTGAAACAACCACGTTTTTTATATTCTTGCTTGCAAATGCGACTAAAACTAAAATACAAATACTTACTATGAATATCAAAGCACTTGTAAAAATTATTTTATTTTTAACTTTTCTAATCATCCTTTCCTCGCATTGCTATTAATTCCATATATTGGATAATTTAATTAAACTTTAAAAATTATACAATATATAAAAATAATTTTATCTAATTTTTCTCATCAAAATTAAACTAAATCTTTTTGAAAAATATAAAAACCAACCATTTGTTGCATCGTTTACAAATCTTATATAAAATCCAATCTTAAAATCTAATTAATCTGGAGGAATAAATGAAATATTTAACTTTAAAAAATTTTCTCTTAATTCTGAGTATTATTTTTATAATCTTCTTTGCTTTTATTAAAGTTTCAGCTCAACAGGAGGAAATTCCATGGAAATTTCCATTCGATAAAGTTCAGAATATAGTCAACAAAGTAAGAGCCGGCAAGGATTTAAACCCGAAATACTGGCCGAATGGAGCTAAAGTAGCTGTGGCATTATCTTTTGATTTTGACACTGAAACAATAGCTTTAAGGGATAATAGAACCTCTCCCTCTCTTCTTTCCCAGGGAGAATATGGAGCAAGAACAGGGATTTATCGAATTCTTAATCTCTTGGATAAATACGGAATTCCTGTATCTTTTTTTATACCTGCCATAAGTGCAAAACTACATCCGACGGAAATAAAAGCTATAATGAATAAAAAAAGGCATGAGATTGGAATGCATGGATGGATTCATGAAAGAAATTCCTTACTATCCGAGGAAGATGAAAGAGAAGTGATGAAAAAAGCTTATGAAACCTTGAAGGAAATAACTGGAAAAGCTCCTTCTGGTATAAGAACTCCTTCATGGGATTTCAGCCCATCAACACTTAAAATAATAATGGAATTGGGATTGATCTATGACAGCAGTTTAATGGCTGATGACAAGCCCTATGAGATTCTTTATGAAGGGAAGTCTTCTGGAATAGTAGAGATTCCTGTTGAATGGATTCTGGATGATTATCCCTATTTTGGAATGGACAGATTCTCCCCTATAAGACCCCATTCTACCCCTGATGATGTTCTTTCAATTTGGAAAGGAGAATTTGCAAAGGCATATGATGAAGGAATCACTTTTGTTCTAACCATGCATCCTCAAATAATCGGACACAGGTCAAGGATTTTAATGCTTGAGAAACTTATTCAGTATATAATCTCTTTTCAAAATGTATGGTTTGCAACCCATGAGACGATTGCAAATTATGTGAGGTCAGGGAGATGAGTGAACTTTTCCCTGAAGTAATTAAAGAAACACTGGAGATCACATTCCTGGTTTTATTGACGATGATTACCATAGATGTTGTTTCAGTGTTTACGAAAGGAAAGCTTGATGAATTTTTAAAAAATAAAAAATACATGCAATATGTTACAGCCTCTTTTCTGGGAACTATACCTGGATGTTTTGGTGGATTTACGAATGTTTCCCTTTATATACACAGACTTATAAGTTTTGGAGCGATTACTGGAGGAATGATTGCCTCATCAGGAGATGAAGCATTTGTAATGATTTCATTATTTCCCAAAAAAGCTCTTTTTTTATTTCTACTTTTATTTATTTCTGGGATTATCTTTGGAATTCTCATAGATTATATCTACCCCCTATTTAAGATAAAGCCCTGCACTGAATGTGTTCTTCAAGAATATCATGCTGAGGATTTTTCTTTTTCTCATTATCTAAAAGTCCACGTTTGGGACCATCTGTTAAAAAAGCATCTGTGGAAATTATTTATCTGGACATTCTTAACTCTTCTGTCGATTGAGTTTCTTATGAAATTCTGGAATCTTGAGACATTTGTAAAAAATAATCTATTACTTGTATTTCTATTTGCTGCAGCTCTTGCAATACTACCTGAATCTGGACCCCATTTAATATTTGTTATGATGTTCTCAAAGGGAATGATACCTTTCTCAGTTCTCTTTGTAAGTGCTTTTGCGCAGGATGGTCATGGCATGCTTCCGATGTTATCGTATTCAATAAAAGATTTCTTTTATATTAAATTTTTTAATATAATTATAGGACTCCTCATAGGAGTTATATTGTTCGGATTTGGATATTAAATTATTTAATACAAACGAATTAAATAAGTTGACATGTAGGGCATGGCTTTAGCCTTGCATTAAGCAACCCTAAAGGGTTGCCCTACAAATTATTTATTGTTTTTATATGAGGAGCACTATATATTTAATAAATATTTCTCTATGAAATTTGAAGGAATTATATTTGACCTCGATGGAACCATAATTGATTCTTACCCTGTGACGATAGATGCCTTTATAAAAGTTTTAAAGAAATGGGGAAAGCGGGATTTCACTCCCGATGAAATATATCTTCTCCTCGGACCTTCTGAGAAGAAAATATTTTCAGATTTTGTAAGAAAAGATGATTTAGAAAAATGCTTCAATGAATATCTCAAAATGTTTATGGATAGATTGGATGAAATAAACTTATATGATGGATTCCCAGATACAATCATTGAAATAAAGAGGAGAAACAAGAAAATTGGAATATTTACAGGAAGGGGAAGGGAGCTTTCCTTATTTTTAATCAAAGAGAAGGGATTAGCTGAACACATAGATTCTCTTGTTTCAAGTGAAGATTTAAAAAATCCAAAACCAAGCCCTGAGGGAGTTTTGAAATTATGTAAAGAACTTCAAATTTCTCCCTCAAATGTGCTTCATGTTGGAGATTCTTTTTTAGACATTACATCAGGAAGATTAGCAGGAGTCGTGACAGGAGGAGCCTTATGGGGAACTATGAGCAAGAAAAAATTAATGGAAGCAAACCCTGATTATCTTTTTAACACCCCTTTTGAAATTTTGAATATATTAACCAATTGAATTATAACGTTTATCTTTTTTATTATACTAATGGCAATAAATAAACTCATGTAGGGCAGGGCTTTAGCCCTGCAAAATAAGCAAGCCTAAAGGCTTGCCCTACATATTAATTATTGGTATAAGTATAATAAACACTAATGATAATCATATTAATTTACAAATAAAAATAAAATAAATATAATATCTGTCCTATGGAGAAAGAAAAAATCTTGATAGTTGATGATGAAGAAACAATAAGAGAGTTACTTTTAGAATTTCTTGAAGGCCAAGGTTATGAATGTGTTACAGCATCTAATGCTGAAGAGGCTCTAAAAATTTTTAAGGGAGAAAATAATTTTTCTTTACTAATTACTGATATAAGAATGCCAGGCAAAAGCGGCCTTGAACTGCTCAAAGAGCTAAAGGAGATTGACCCTCACATGGGAATTATTATGATGTCAGCTCTTAAAGATATCAACATTGCTATAGATGCAATGACTCTTGGTGCTTATGATTACGTGATAAAACCATTTAAACTCTCAGAAGTTGTAATAAATGTAAAAAGAGGTCTTGAAAAAAGAAGGCTTGTTCTGGAGAATCTAAGATACCAGAAACATCTGGAGGAGATGGTTGAGGAGAGAACAAATGAATTAAAAAAAGCGTTAGAGGAACTAAACGAGACATACAATGAAACTTTAAATTCCTTGATACTTGCTCTTGATTTCAGAGATACTGAGACCCATGGTCATTCCAATAGAGTAACTGAATATGCAATAAAAATAGCTGAATCTTATGGTATTGAAGATAAAGATGAACTTATCACTCTTCGAAGAGCAGCTTTATTGCACGACATTGGTAAGATTGCGATTCCAGATTATATCCTCAGAAAGCCAGAGAAGTTATCCCCGGAAGAATGGGAAACAATGAAAACACACTCAGAGATTGGTTATAACATGATGAGGAAAGTTAAATTCCTTCAACCCGCTTCGATCATAGTTCTTTACCATCATGAAAATTATGATGGAACAGGGTATCCTTATGGAAAGAAAAACGATGAAATTCCCTTAGGGGCGAGAATTTTTGCTGTAGCCGATGCTTTAGATGCATTAACTTCGGATAGGCCCTACAGAAAGGCTTACTCTTTTGAATATGCCAGAGAGGAAATTAAGAAAAACTCCGGAACTCAATTTGACCCTAAAATTATTGAAGCTTTCTTATCCGTAGATTTAGAGGTATGGAAAAAAATATCAGAGGAAATACAAATAAAATTATCTAAAACCTAAATTTAAAAATTTTATCTGAAAAAAGTGTATCAGAGAGTGGAGAGAGGATTTATCTCGATGTTGATTTTTTCCTTTAAGAATACATCGATGTTCTCTCTGAGAAATTTCCTTATCTCAGTTATATCTCCTTTTAAAATCAGCTGAACCCTCCATAATCCTTTTAATTTGGAAATCGGAGCGAAATTTGGACCATAAACTTTAAACCCATTTTCATGTATTTTTATTGTTTCCAATATTTTTCTGGCTTTTGTGCCAATACTTCTCCTTTTCCTTCCTGGAATTAATAATTTGACAATTGAGAAAAAGGGAGGATACTGCATAATTTCTCTATATAATAACTCTTCTTTATAAAATAAATCATTGTTGAATGAAAGAGGAGAAATTATACTGTAATGAAGATGTCCACTGCTCTGGACTATTACCTTTCCTTCATCTTCAACTGAAAGAAGTAATTTATCAATTATATGAAAAGTATTTTCTGAAAACCTATAATCTGGAAAAGATAGACTTGATTCAGGATTCAGGAGCACTAATAGAGGAATTCTAATCCTATCAAAATGCTTATAACTTAAAATTAATTGAGTTCCAATCATTATCTCTGTATTATTGTAAAGAAATTCTTGCCATATCTTGTTCTGAGCTTTCTTACTTCTACATCTTTCGAGGTCTAAAATTTCTATTTTCTTTTCCGGATAAATTGATTTCAATTCATGGTAGACCCTCTCAGTTCCAAACCATCCAACTGCTCTCAATTTTGATTTACATCCAGGACATAATCTCTCCACATTTTCTGAATATCCACAAAAATGACATATTAATAAATTCTCCTGATGAAAACGAAGGGGAATATTACAATTTTTACAATTCTTTATGAAACCACAATTATTGCAGACCAAAAAACTTCCCAAGCCCTTCCTGTTAACAAAAAAAATCATCTTATTTTTTTGCTTAAGATTTTTATCTATTTCGTTTTTTAATTCATCAGATATTACTTTTTTAGACCTCAAAAATTTGACCCTTAAAGATTTCTTTCTGTCATTGTCAAGCTCGTAGAAAGAAAAATCTTTTCTTTTTACTTTAAAAATGGATTCCACAGAAGGTGAATCAGAGCCGAGGATAATTGAGGAGTTCATAAGCTGAGCTTTAATAAAAGCAACTTCTTTTATATTATATTTTGGACTGTTCTGTTTTATGTAAGAAAGACCCTCTTCTCCATCGATTATTATCAGAGATAAATTTGGGATAGAATAAAAAAGAACAGGAAATGTTCCTGAAATAATGGTTCTCATTCCATTTTTTATCTCAACCCATTCAATTTCTTTTTTCCTCTTGCTTAATTTTCCGGAAATAAATGAAGTCTTGAGTCTTTGAGGTCTAATTATTTCTTCAAAGTATTCAAGATCAGAAACCTCAGGAAATAGGATCAAGACATTTTTCCCTTTTTCTACTTCATTAATTGCAAGGGCTATATACATATTTATTCTTTCATCCCGAGACCCCTTTATTAATAAAGGTTTTTTTTCCTTAAGAAATTCTATTAAAATATCTGGAATTCTTTTAAGTTCGAGATTTTCTGATCTGGAAAGGTCTTTAAACTCTGCCTTTCTATTAGACAAAGGTATCGAAGATAACAATTCTCCTAAGCTGCAAAAAAAATACTCTGAAACTTTTTTACACATAAGAAAAACATCCTCTGTTATCAATACCTCATCATCTATGATTTCTTCCACTTCTTTTATTTCTCCTGAGATGGTCTGTTCTGGTGAGGAATTCACTATGAATCCTGTATAATGCCTGTTCTTAAAAGAAACCCTCACCCTTTTTCCTGTTGAAACTTTATCCCTTAAATCTTCAGGCACTTTATATATGAAATTATTTATTATTGGTAAAGGAAGGGCAACTTCAACGAGTTGATTATTCATTTAGACCCTGTTGATTATTTTCAAAGCTGTTTTTATATCTTTCCAAACAAGTTTTTTGAGCATTTTCTCCTGATGTCTATTTCTTAGAATGAATGCAGGATGAAAGGTAGGAATCAATGGAATGTTTTTAAAATAGAGTATTTCCCCCCTTCTTGATAAAATTGAAATGTTTTCTCCCGAAAGTGTACTCGACGCTATTTTTCCCAAAGCTATGATAACTTTTGGATTTATAATCTCTATCTGCTTTATTAAATATTTTTTACATTGTTCAATCTCTGGAGCTTTTGGATTTCTATTATTCGGTGGTCTGCATTTGAGAACATTTGCAATGTAAACATCATCTCTGTTGAATTTCATCCCTTCTATTATCTTCGTTAATAGTTTTCCAGCCTCTCCCACAAAAGGTCTTCCCTGTATATCTTCATCTTCACCAGGAGCTTCTCCAACAAATAAAATTTCTGCACCAGGATTTCCTTCACCAAAAACATAGTTAATTTTTACTTCATGAAGAGGGCATGCTTTGCAATTCAAAACATCTTTTTCCAACTCCCATAGTTTTTCCTTCTTTAGATTTTTTTTTAAATTTAAATTTTCCACATCAATTTCCTGAAAAAATTTAAGCCAGTTTAAAATCTCTTTTTTCATTTTGAAGAATGGGAAAAGAATTATTTTATGATTTTTTCTATTTCATCGATTATAAGTGATGCAATTTCTCTTTTAGTTTTCCTTCCGGATTTTAATATTCTTCCATTTCTATGGATTATCGATATCTCATTAAAATCAGACCCAAACCCTATCCCCTTTTTAGTAATATCGTTTAAAACTATAAAATCCAAATTTTTTTCCATCAATTTCTTCTTTGCATTATTTATTTTATTTTCTGATTCTGCAGCAAATCCAATGAGAATTTTATCACCCTTTTTCTCGCCCATCTGTTTTAATATATCCGGATTTCGTAGGAACTCTAAACTTATTTTTTCATTCTCCTTTTTTATCTTATCTCTAAAATATTCAGTTGGTCTATAATCAGAAGGTGCGGCTGCCATTATTCCTATATCAGTTTCATTCCAATGTTTGAGACATTCTTTTTCCATATCTAATGTTGTTTCCACATTTATCAATTCACCTCTTATGTTGGCCTTTTGCAATGTAGGACCCAATATTAACTTTACTGCAGCACCCCTTTTTTCTGCCTCTTCAGCAAGAAAAATCCCCATTTTTCCAGAAGACCTATTAGTGATTATCCTCACAGGGTCTATACTTTCCTGAGTTGGTCCTGCAGTCACCATTATTTTCTTTCCTTTTAAAGATTGCTTGATGTTTAAAATTTCCATGGCCTTATCAACTATACAATGAGGATCAGCCAGCCTTCCAATGCCTTCATCTCCAGAGGCAAGATATCCAAATGATGGCTCTACAAAATGAACACCCATCAATTTCAGCTTCTCCATATTCTGCTGTATTATAGGGTTATTATACATCTCTGAATGCATGGCTGGAGCTATAAGAACAGGGCATTTAACTGAAATGAATAGTGTGCTTAAAAAATCATCTGCTATTCCAGAAGCAAATTTTGAAATAATGTTAGCAGTGGCAGGAGCAACCACCAAAAGGGAAATTTCCTTAGAAAGTTTTATGTGGGCTACTTCTGTTTCTATTTCATCAAACTGTTCCACATAGACTTTTTTTCTGGAGAGAACCTGAAAGGTAAGGGGCGAAATCAGCTTAGTAGCATTCTTTGTCATTATAACCTCTACTTCGACATTCTTTTTTTGAAATTCCCGCATTATCTCCACAGATTTATAAGCACTGATTGATGAACAAACTCCTAATGCAATCTTCATTTTTTAATAAAAATTTAAGAATAGCTCTTTTATTTTTTCTTCCCTTCTAAATCTTTTTGCCCTTTCCGCATTTATTATTGATTGGAGTTCATAAACCGCTCTTTTAAGGCTATCATTAATTACAATGTATTCAAATGATTTCCATTTTTTAATCTCATTCTTTGCATTCTTTAATCTTTTTCCAATCTCTGATTCATCTTCAGTACCCCTTAAAATAATCCTTTTTTTTATCTCATTGATTGAAGGTGGAACTACAAATATAAATACACAATTCTTGAGTTTCTTCCTTATATTCATAGCACCCTGTATATCAAGATCTAACAGGAGGTCAATCCCTTTTTTAATACCCCTGTTTATCTCTGAATGAGAGGTGCCATAATAATTTCCATGAACTATAGCCCATTCCAGAAATTTTTCCTGATTTATCATTTTTTTAAATTTTTCTTCTGAAACAAAATAATAATCGGTTCCATTCAATTCATTCGGCCGAGATTCTCTGGTGGTATGAGAAACTGTAAAATAAATATCCGGGATAGAATTCAGTAATAGTTTAACAAGGGTGGACTTTCCTGAACCAGATGGTCCTGTAATTACAAATACAATCGAACCTTTCATTCTACATTCCTTGCCTGTTCTCTAAT
The DNA here is from genome assembly GCA_040756905.1 of Acidobacteriota bacterium. Taxonomy (NCBI): domain Bacteria; kingdom Pseudomonadati; phylum Acidobacteriota; species Acidobacteriota bacterium. The sequence continues at coordinate 57,940 of JBFLYD010000009.1, read as the reverse complement.
TTTATCAACCTCTGCCTTTATCTTCAATCCTTCCCTTATTATCTTAATATTTTCAGTCTTTGAATTTATTGTGTTTACTTCTCTTAGAATCTCCTGAACCAGAAAATCCATGTTTTTACCCTTAGAAATTTTGTTTTTTATTTCGATAATTTTTCTTAAAGCATTTACATGCGATTTTATCCTTGTTATTTCTTCAGAAATATCCATTCTCTGGGATAAATACGCAATTTCCTCAAAAAATCTACCTTTATCTTCGGGTGATCGATCAAGCATTTTTTCTATCTTTGAACTGAGATTTCTTTTTACTTCTTCTGAATGCCATGAGACATTTTTTTCTATATTGTTTAAAGAAAATTCAATTTTCCCTATGGAGGCTTTCAAATTTTTTTCGATAAACTTCCCCTCCTTTTTTCTTTCCTTGAGGATCATATTCAGGACTTCTCTGAATCCTTTCTCGAATTTTCTCCAGTCTTCATTAGATATAGCTGACTCATTTAGCTTAAGAGAAAATATCTCTGGGAACTTGATGACCTCATTTTTCAGCAATGGATAGTGATTCAAAATTTTATCAAAAAGAAATGCGTTAAAATTAATTTTCCATCTATCTGAATTTAAAAAATTTATTTCAAAATTTATATATATCTTTCCTCTAAAAATCTCCTTTTTTACTATTTTTAAAATTCTCTTTTCAAGTTCAACAATTTGAGGATTGGATCTAAACTCCCATTCAAAATATCTATGATTTTCTGATTTCAACGAAATAAAAAAGTCGAGACCAGGATAAAAAAACCTCTTTTGAGCATAACCTGTCATACTGTTTATCATGCCTGTTGCTCGTTGAGTAATTCAGGAAATTGCAGGACATAAAGATGGGCATATATTCCCCTCTTTTTCAATAAACTTTCATGAGTGCCTTGCTCAACGATAGTTCCTTTATCTATTACCAATATCTTGTCAGCTTTCCTAATCGTGGAAAGTCTATGAGCTATAACAATGGTTGTTCGATTCTTCATTAAATTTTCAAGGGCCATCTGGATAGCTCTCTCAGATTCAGAATCAAGCTGGGATGTGGCTTCATCAAGGATAAGAATTGGAGGGTCTTTTAATATCGCCCTTGCAATTGCTATTCTCTGTCTTTGTCCAAGGGAAAGAATCTGGCCACCCTCGCCTATCACAGTTTCATATCCATCTGAAAGATTCATTATAAAATCATGAGCCATCGCTGCTTTTGCGGATTCAACAATCTTTACTTCGGATATGTTCTCTAATCCATAGACAATATTGTTCTTAACTGTATCGTTAAAAAGAATTATATCCTGGGTAACCAACCCAATCTGAGCTCTTAAAGAACTTAGAGTAATACTTCTTATATCATAATTATCAATCGTTATCTCACCCAAGTTCATTTCATAAAATCTCGGAATGAGGTTTATCAAAGTTGTTTTACCTGCTCCACTCAATCCAACAATTGCTACTAACTCACCAGGTTCAGCTTTAAAACTCACATCTTTCAGAACAAAATTTTTATCGCTATATGAAAAGCTTACATTTCTAAACTCCAGTAAACCTTTAACTCTTGGAAGAGTTAATAATCCACCCCTTTCTTTAACTTCGGGTTGCTCTTTCATAATTTCTTCTATTCTTTCCAATCCAACAAGAGCTTGTTGAATATTAAAATTAACCTTGCTTAACCTTTTTACTGGAGCATACATTAAAAACATCGCCGTGAGAAAAGAAGTAAATTGTCCAGGGGTTACAGCTCCTGATACTATCTTCCTCGTTCCCACCCAAAGAATAAACGCAGCAACGAAGGCTCCTAAAAACTCCATGAAAGGTGAGTTAAATGAGCTAATTCGAGACATTTTCAGATGAACTTTGAAATGATCATCTGTTAATTTTAAAAACTTTTTCTTTTCAAACTTCTCCATGTTAAAAGCTTTGACTATTCTGTTTCCTTTAACAGTTTCAAAAATAATATTTGAAATATCAGCCATCTTTTTCTGACCGAGAAGCCCTTTTCTCTTAAGCTTCTTACCGAATCCGATTATGGGAATCGATGCCATTGGAATTAAAAGTAATGATATGAAAGCTAATTTCCAGTCCTGATAAAATATTACAAATAGAAGACCTATCAAAGTAAAAGATTCTCTTATTAGATCTCCAAGAGTTTCAGAAAGAGCTGTCTGAATTCTATCAATATCATTGGTAACCCTTGATATTAATTCTCCTGTGGGCCTATTGATAAAAAAATTTATCGGTTGATCTATGAGATGAGAATAAAGTTTATCTCTAAGGGATTTTACAACAGTCAAGCCTATTGAAGTCATTTTGTACGAGGATAAAAATGTAAAAAATCCTTTTCCAAGAAAAACCATAACTAAAAGGAATGGTAGAAGACCTTCAAGTTGAGTTTCTTGAATGTGGAATATTTTCAAAAATAAATCTCTTGGAATAAATGCAACAGGGGCTTCCTTTGAACCTTTTAAAAAGAGATGATCCATGATTGGTTGAATGAGGAGGGTAAATGTAGCTGTAAAAAAAGCAACCATCGCCATTGAAAAAATTGCGATACCGATCTTTTTCCAGTTTTTGCTTATAAGGGAAAATAATTTTATATAATCATTCATACAAGAAATCTATTCAACAAATTTTTTGCAATTTGAATTGCATTTAAGGTGCATCCTCTTCTTAAATTATCAGCAACAAGCCATATCCAATAACAATTAGGAAAATTAGGGTCCTTCTTCAGTTTGATAAAGATACGATCTTCTCCTGATGCTGATACAGGAGTGGGAGGATCGGATTTTAATGGAAATATTTTAAAAAAGGGAACTTTTTTCATCCGGTTTTCAATTTCTTCAAATGGGATCTCTTCTGGAAATTCAACATAAATCATTGAAGAATAAGAATGAAAAACTGGAACTTGAATGATTGAAAGAGAAAAGAACTCGCTTCTTCTCAAAATTCTTTCAGTCTCTTTTATTATCTTTTTTTCGAGATCTGTGATACCATCCTCTGAAACTTTCCCTACCTGAGATATAATGTTGAAGGCGACCTGTTCTTTAAAGATCGATTTAGGAATTTGAGTAAGGTTTAAGACTCCCACCGTTTGAGAAATAAATTCTTTTATTCCTTCATCCTGATACTCTGATACTGGTTGATAAAAAATGGATATTGCTTTTTTTATCTTAAAATTTTTTTCAAAAAAATTAAAAACCAGGCTTAGAATAATAGCAATAGGATGGGGATTAGCAACTATATAATCATCAAATTTCAATAGTTCTTCGTTAACTCCATCAACTATTAAAGGAATGTTCTCTTCTTCATTAAAGGTAAATTCAAGGTCGATTGCGAAAATTTTCTTTTTTTTTGCCTTCTTGCCCCATTCTTTATTGAATTCTGTATCCGAGACTAAAAAAATTAGATCGATATCCTCTAAATAATTTTCATCTGGATATCTTACAATTTTTGCCTCATTTTTGAATTCTGTTAACAAGCTCCATTCCTCTTTTACTGAGAAATCAAAAAATTCAATATTTCGCAATGGAAAAGCCGCCTTTTCTATCAGATTCTTAATCTCTTTGCCTCTAAACGAATTTGCTCCAAGGATGGCTAAATTGTAATTTCTATTGGGCATCGAGAACTTCTCTTTCTCTCTTTTTAATTAATGTCAACATCTTTTTCCGAAGCAACAAAAATGGAGCATAAAAAATATATGGCACAATGATTAAAAGAACAGATATTTGAGAGTAAAAATAAAACACCCCAAAAAACATAGCCAAGACCAAAAATATCCAGAAATTTTTTGTAATCTTAAAATTCAATTTTTCATAGCTTGTATATTTCAGATTGCTTATCATCAACAAAGAAATAAATAGAATGTAAATTGTTAGTAGAATTAAAATCAGTTTGTCTTCCACAACTTTGTTGTTATACAGAACAAAGCCAGCAATTGAGACTGCTGCGGCAGGGATTGGTAATCCGATAAAATACTTCTTCTCCTCTCCTGGAACTGCAGTTATATTAAACCTTGCAAGTCTCAAAACTCCTGCCATTAAATATATAAATCCAAACACCCATCCAATATGATAAAAGTTTTTCAAAGCCCAGTAATAAATCAGTAAAGAAGGAGCTATGCCAAAGGAAATTGCATCTGCAAGAGAATCAATCTGAATTCCAAAGTGTGATGCGGATTTTGTAATCCTCGCAATTCTTCCATCGAGTATATCCAGAATCCATGAAATAATAATCATTAGAGCAGCTATTTTAAATTTTTCAGAAATGACATTTTTTATTGCGAGAAAGCCAAAAAATAAATTGGCAATTGTAAGTACTGCAGGAATAAGATGGAGTCCTTCAATTCTTTTTCTTAGTTTTGTTCTTTTTCTTCTGATGCGTTTTCTTATCATTCAAATCTCCCTATTATTGTCTTTCCTCCTTTAACTTTATCCCCCTCTTTTACAAGCAGGTTGACACTCGCAGGAAGGAAAAGTTCCACCCTTGATCCGAACATGATAAGACCTATTCTCTCCCCTGGTAAAACTTTCTGATTTTCCTTTAAATAACACTTTATTCTTCTTGCTAATATTCCTGCAATCTGTTTCAGAATTATCCTCTCTTTTTCACCCTTTATATGTATAACATTCTGTTCATTTAAATCTGAGGCATTACCCTTATACGCTGGAAAAAACTTTCCTTTTTTATAGACTATTTTTTCCACTATTCCTTCTACAGGAGACCTGTTTACATGAACATCATACAAAGATAAAAATATGCTTATTTTAATAGAATTTTCATTTGCAAAAGAATTGTCATTTATTTTTTCAACCTTTATCATTTTTCCATCTGCAGGAGAAAGTATCACACCTTTTTCTAAAAAAGGAATTCTTTCTGGATCTCTGAAGAAAAACCCGACAAAAGCTGCAATGAGAATAAAAATTATTAAAATAGTTAATTTGTTGAAAATCAAAATAAATATAGACGCAATTAGCATTAGAATTATGATGATAAAGATGCCTTCTTTTGCCATTTTTTATTCTTATTTTTTAAGCGATGTTTGATATTGCTCCATAATCAACTGCATTTTATCTTTTAAGATCAATTTTTCTTTTTTAATCCTTTTAATCTCTAATCTCTCATCATCGGTTAAAAATTTTTTTGATGATAATTCTTGTAATTCTTTCTCATATTTTTGATGAGAGTCATACAGCTTTTTAAATTCTTCATTTTCACTCAAAAGAACCTTCTTAATTTCTTCTTCTTTCATTTTACCCCCTTATTTATCAATTGATTTTGAAATTTCCTGTTTCTCTTGTCTAAGTTTAAGATTTCTTTCACTTATCGAATTTTATATTCTATCTAAAATTTTGTCAAAAATAAATAATCTTAAACTTTTAATACATTATATCGTATAATCTTAGTGAAAGATAACGGAGAAAAGAAATGAAGAAGAAAACAATAATCATTGCAGTAGTAATGGTCGTTATATCTGTCATAATTTTATTAAACATTAGGCGGGGAAAACCTCCTATTGAGGTGGAAACAGAGAAAGTAACAAAGAGTAACCTTATCTCAAAAGTATCTGCTTCTGGAACCATCAAACCTAAAAAATATGTTAACATTTCTGCCCATATTCCAGGGAGGATTGAAAAAATCTACGTAAAAGAGGGAGAGAAGGTAAGTGAAAATTCTATTCTGATGAAACTCGACTCAACTCAGTACGAGGCAAATGTTGAACGGGACAAAGCTCTCATTCTTTCCTTTGAAGAAGACCTTCGCCAGACAATGATTAATCTGGAAAAAACTAAAAATACCTTTGAAAGGTACACTCAACTTCACAAAGAAAAACTTATCTCAGATGAACAATTAGAAAATGCAAAAGCTCAGTATGAAATGAACCTTGCCCAGGTAAAAAGCTTAAAATATAAAATTGAACAGGCAAGGGCTTCCCTTAAAAGCTCAAAAGATAATTTTGAAAAAACGATAATCAAATCTCCTTTGAACGGTGTGGTAACAAGTCTCAAAGTAGAAGAGGGAGAAGTGGCAGTTATAGGAACCATGAACAACCCAGGAACAGTTCTTTTAACAATAGCAGACCTTTCAGAAATGGAGGTTGAAGTTGAAGTTGATGAAACTGATATAGTTGGAATAAGAGCAGGTCATGAGACCGAAATCACAGTTGATGCTTTGCCGGATAAAAAATTAAGGGGATTTGTCACAGAAATTGGAAGCTCTGCAATCGAGAAAGGATTGGGCACTTCCACAAAAGAGGCAAAAGATTTCAAGGTAGTTATAACTTTAAAAAATCCTCCCGAACAATTAAAACCCGGCCTCTCCTCATCGGTTGATATAATCACTGCCATTAGAAATGGAGTGCTGACGATCCCTATATCCTCTGTTGTGGTAAGAGAAAAAAAAGAAGAAAAAAAAGAGGAGGAAGGCATTTTTGTTATTAAAGATTCTCAAGTTTTTTTCCAGAAAGCAGAAAGGGGTGTAATGGGAGAAATGAGAGTTGAGATTTTATCCGGGCTTAGAGAAGGAGATACAATAGTTGTGGGACCTTATAAATCTTTAAGAGAATTGAAAGATGGAGATAGAGTAAAAATCAAGAAAAAATAAAGAATTATCAGGTATGAATGATCATTTAATAACCACAGAGAACATATGGAAGATTTATAAAATCGGAAAAGAAGAGGTCCAGGCTTTAAGGGGAATTTCCTTAAATATCAAAAGAAATGAATACATAGCAGTTATTGGACCTTCTGGTTCTGGTAAATCAACTCTTATGAACATTCTTGGATGTCTCGACAGACCAACAAAAGGTGAATATTACCTGAATGGAAAGTTAGTAAGCTCATTAAATGAGGAAGAACTTGCATTAATAAGAAATAAAGAAATTGGATTTGTATTTCAGGTTTTTAATCTTCTTCCAAATGCAAACGCATTTCATAATGTAGAATTGCCTCTTATCTACAATGGAACACCAAAAAAAGAAAGAACGGAAAAAGTCATCAACGCATTAAAAATGGTTGATTTACTTGATAGAAAAAATCACAGACCTTCAGAACTCTCAGGAGGACAGAGACAAAAAGTAGCAATAGCAAGGGCACTCGTTAACAATCCGTCTATCATCCTGGCTGATGAACCAACAGGAAATTTAGATTCAGTTTCGGGTCAAGAAATACTGAAAGTATTCAAAAAGCTTCACCAGATTGGGAACACAATCATTGTAGTCACCCATGAAAATTATGTTGCCTCTGAGGCCCAAAGAATCGTATATATAAGAGACGGAAAAATAGAAAAAGAAGTTCTCAATCAAATTTAAATATATTGAGGAGAAAAAAAAGAATGAACAATGGATTCTCTCGATTTATGGGAATTTTTTTTGAACCTGTAAAAACAATGCAGAGACTTCATGAAAAATCACCCTGGTATGAACCATTTATAGTAATCTTGATTACTTCAATTATTTTTGCTTACATCACCTTTCCCATCCAGGTTAAAGACAGGGTAGAAATGATAAAAAGTAGCACAAAACTATCGCAAAGAATTACTGAGGAACAGCTGGAAAAGATAGCAAATCCAGGAGAGAAAAGTAGAATCATTCAAACTCTGATAAATTCACTTATAGCTTTAATATTTCCATTTCTAATCTTCACAGGTACATTAACGATAATAATTAAGATGCTTGGAGGTGAGGGAAGTTTTAAAGAATTCTGGTGTGCTACTCTTTATTCCAGTTATATAGACTACTTTTTAGGAAGCGGGGTTAAATCTGCTCTCGTCATGCTAAAGAAAACTTATCTCACTGTTTCAACAGGAATTTCGATTTTTTTCCCAGCACTTACATACAAAGACCCCATCTATCATGTTTTAACCTTTATAGATTTTTTTACAATATGGTCATATATAGTGCTCTCTTTTGGGGTTTCTAAATTTACGAAATTTTCTCTTAAAAAATCCCTGATAATTCTCGGGATAATTTTTCTTTTAAGACTGGCAATTTTGAGTATCACAACAATTCTTTCCTTCAAAATATACAGTTAGCATTAGAAAAGATTAACCAAGTATAATTATGGGCAGCAAGGGTGGCGAAGAAAACTTAATTAAAAAAAGAAGGCAACCATCTTCTGAGCGATATATCGACGAGCATCTAAAAATCTGCGAAGTGAGTGAGAATAATCTCCTATATTTTAGATCAATGGAAGAGAAATGATGAAATGAACGGGAGCGAGAGAGGATTTAAAAGATGAGAGAAGATAAGACTCTAAGGGATAGGAGATTATTTGAGCGAACGAGCTTAGATTTTGATGCGAGGAGATCCTGAGCGAAGGGGATGGTTGCCTTCTTAATAAGTGTTTTCGAAGTCACCCTTGCTGCCCAAATTTTTAAACGATTTATATTTCCTGGCCGAGTTTGAAATTTTCGCCGAGAAATATTTTCTTTGCTTCTTTATTCTTGGATAGTTCTTCAGGCATTCCTGAAACTACAACCTCTCCCTCATGAATAATATAAGCTCTATCAGTAACTTCAAATGTATCTCTCACGTTATGGTCAGAAATAATCACCCCTATTCCTTTCTCCTTTAGAAAAAGAATAATTTTCTGGATCTCTGTAACTGTAAGGGGATCTATACCTGAAAATGGCTCATCAAGAAAGAGAAAAACAGGGTTCAATATTAATGCTCTTGCTGTCTCAAGTCTTCTCTTTTCCCCACCAGAAAGAGTAAAAGCAGGCTGTTGTAAAATATCTCCTAAATTAAAATCTCTTATCAGATTTTTTTTCTTCTCAATCTTTGATATGTAAGAAAGTTTAACTGTTTGAAATATCATTTCAAGATTTTCTTCCACTGTTGCTTTTAAAAAAACAGAATGTTCCTGGGGAAGATAAACCAATCCCTTTCTTGCTCTCAAACTCGATGGAAGATAAGTATAATCTTCTTCATCCACATAAATCTTCCCAAAATCGGGCTTTATCAGCCCGACAATAATTTGAAATACAGTTGTTTTACCTGCTCCGTTTCTTCCTAAAAACCCTACAACCTCACCTGAATTTATCTCTAAGCTTACATTGTTGACAACCCTTCTGCCAGAAAAATTCTTAACTAAATTTTTTGCATTAAGCTTTGACATTGAAAACCTTTACTTTATAATCTAAAATCATAAGAAGAAGTAGAATGAAAGTCAAGGAACATAGAATTATAAGCGCTTCAAGAAGAACTGATTTAATTGCTCATTTCCCTGATTGGTTAGTAAATTCATTAAAAAATAGAAAAGCGATTGTAATAGGACCCTACAAATACTCTTATGTTGTAGATCTAAATCCCTCGAATACCCATACAATAGTTCTCTGGAGCAAAAATTTTAAAAATCTTATCGAAAATAGGCATAACTTATTAGATTTATTAAAAGAATATGCCCAACTGTATTTTCTTTTTACAATTACTGGTCTTGGAGGCACCAGAATTGAACCTGGAGTTATTCCTTTGTGTGAAGCTTTAGCCCAGATTGATAGATTGGTAGAAATTTCTCAGCTTCCTGAAAGAATATCTATAAGGTTCGACCCGATAATTTACTGGAGAGAAGATGGAGGAGTAAAAAGCAATCTTACTTATTTTGAAAAAATTATATCTGAAATTTCAAAATTTGGAATAAAAGATATAAGACTGAGTTTTGTTCAATATTATCCAAAGTGTATCAAAAGAGCTAAAAAATTAAATTTAGATTATGTAGATCCTCCTGAAGAAGAAAAGTTAAAGGACATCTATGAAATTGAGGAAACAGTATATAAATACAATATTAATATTTTCTCCTGTTCCCAACCATTTTTGGAAAAAATCTCTTTTATAAAAAAATCTTCCTGCATCGATGGAAATTTTCTTAGCAAAATCCACCCTGAAAAAAAACAGGCTATTACGAAAAAAGACCCATCTCAAAGAAAAGAATGCGGTTGTACTGTTTCAATAGACATAGGTAGCTATACTCAACCATGCCCGAATGCATGTATTTATTGCTACGCCAATCCGAGAATCTAAATGCCCTCTCTTTTCTCCTACAATTATTAATACAAACGAATTAAATAAATTGACATGTAGGGCAAGGCTTTAACCTTGCATTAAGCAACCCCCGAATCAACCCATGAAACAAGTTCAGGGCAAGGTTTGGGGCAGGCTCTGAAGGGTTGCCCTACAAATTATTTATTGCGTTTGTATTAGGTGAGAAGGAAGGGTGGCGGAGAAACCGAAGGTTCCTGAGAACCGCCACTTCAGAATTTATAAATTTTCTCTTTTTCTAAAGGATTCCCAGGTATTTTTTAAAAGCATTGCAACTGTTAAAGGTCCAACTCCTCCTGGAACAGGGGTAAGGAATGAAGCTTTTTCTATCACCTCAGGGTGAACATCTCCAACAAGAGTGCTGCCTTTTTCTTTAATCTGAACTTCTTTTTTCTCATTATCTCCACAAATTCTTTTAAACTCAGCCAAATCTGTTATCTGATTAATTCCGACATCTACAACAACAGCACCCTGTTTAACAAAATCTTTTCTGACAAAGCATGGTTTCCCGATTGCCACAATTAATATATCAGCAGAACTTGTCACATCTTTTAAGTTCTCTGTCTTTGAATGGCAGAAAGTCAAAGTGGCGTTCTCATTTAGTAACATCAACCCTAAAGGTTTTCCAACGATAAAGCTCCTTCCTATTATAACTGCCCTCTTTCCTTCTATCTTTATGTTGTTTCTTTTCAATAGCTCTAAAATTCCAAAAGGAGTGCAAGGTCTGAACCCTGGCTTTGCATAGAATATTCTACTAACATTATCAGGGTGAAAACCATCCACATCTTTATCAGGGCTTAAAGCACTTATTATTTCAAGGGTATCAAGATGAGAAGGGATTGGAAGCTGAACCAGAATTCCATCTATCGCTCTATTATCATTCAATTCATTGATTTTATTTAATATATTTTCCCTTGTTTCATCTTCAGAAAATTTTACAATCTCTGACTTGATTCCAATTTTCTCGCATTCCCTTTTTTTTATGTTAAGATAAATTTTTGATGAGGGGTTCTCACCTATTAAAATTCCAACTAAATAAGGAGGCCTTTTGATTTTTTCCTTATAGGATTCTAATCCTCTCTGAATTTCTGCCTTAATTTCTTCAGCTAATAAATCTCCTCTCAGCCATTCTCCCATCCTGCAATTTTACCTGTGTTATCTTCCCTCCGTCAATTTTATTTTATGATAAAAAAATGGAATCAATTATTTCATTATATACCAGAAATTACTCTAATTTTACTGAGCAGCAAGGGTGGCGAGAAAACCGTCACGAATGTGGAGCGGGCATGGTTTCTCCTGAGTTTACTCAGGAGAAGAGCGAAGCATGAATGCTCCCGCACTAACTGTATTTATTCCAAAAAAATTAAGTGATGGGAGTAGAGATATTATGAATTCCTTAACTTAGGTAATAATAAGTTAGTGCGGGACTGGGGAAAATACAGCGTGTTTTCGAAGTCACTCTTGCTGCTCAAATTTTTTATCGGCTAAAAAACTTTATGGAAGGTCTTTTTCTGAATTTCTCATACAGTTCGATATGCTTGCTTGTAAGAGGAAGTTTCTGCCCTTTTATAAAAAGATGTTTTGTTTGTGTTCTCATCTCCAGAGGGTCTCCATCTGTCAAAATTATGTTGGCTATTTTCCCTTTCTCCAAGCTCCCAATTTTATCCTGAACCCCGAAAATTTCAGCAGGATATATCGTTATGCCCTTCAGGGCTTCTTCTTTTGGAAGCCCATAGGCAGAGGCAGTTCCAGCCTGATAGGGAAGATTTCTTACATCGCTTGCGCTTTCAGTGGAAAATACTACCTTTACCCCTGCTTTATTAAGAATTGATGCATTGGCGTATATTGCATCATAAGGTTCCTTTTCTCCCGGAAGAGAAAATAGAGAGCTGAGTATCACCGGAACACCTTTTTCTCCTATAAATTTTGCACACTTCCAGCCTTCAGATGCCCCACTCAGAATGAGCTTCATTTTATATCCATCAGCAAGTTCTATTGCTCCTTTTATCTCCTTTACTTTATCTGCAGAAATTACAACAGGAATTTCTCCTTTTAACGCAGGAGCCATAGCTTCCAGGATCAAGTCTTTTTCAGGAATTGAGCCTTTTTTATCCTTATTGTATGCTTCCCAGATTTCAATGTATCTTTTTGTTCTATCCAGAAATTCTTTCAATTCTTTCAATTGCTTTTGAGCCACTGCTTCGTCCTGGGGCTTTTCTCCTGGAGCTCCGAATCTCCTTCTCTCAATAACTCTTGGATATGAAATGTGAATGGCAGCTGGAGATTTCAACACCATCTCTTCAGGAGTCCAGCCTATTAAGTTTACAAGAGCGCTCTGTCCTGCTATCGTGCCTCCTCTCGGAGAAACAAGAACAGTTGCAATTCCATTAACCCTTGTAACTGGAATTAACTCACTATGGGGATTTATCGCAACCTCAGCTTTTATATGGGGCTTAAAATTTCCAATTTCAAAGGTATCAACTGTTGCTCGAACAGAACCTATTTCAGAAAGACCGAGAAAAGAGGAGGAATCAATTAGCCCTGGATAAACATATAGACCTTTTGCATTTATTATTTCATACCCTTCTGGAACTTCCAAATCCTTTCCTATTGCTTCAATTTTGTCGTCTTTAATAAGCAATATACCATTTTCAATCGGAGCCGATGTCACCGGGAAAATATATGCATTTACAATCGCATATCCCTTATTGCCTTCCGAATAAACATAATTTATCAGTATTAAAAGAAAGCATAATAATCCAATGAATTTAATAGAAATTTTTCCTTTCATCTTCCACCTCACTTTTTCTCTTTTTCTTTAGCCATCGCAAGGGCTTTTTCAGCGGTTATAGCTTTTTCTATGTCAAAATAAACCTCTCCCTCAATTATCGTCATCAAAACTTTTGAATAGACGCTCAAGGGATGTCCATTAAAAATAGCCAAATCTCCATCTTTCCCAACCTCAATACTTCCACATCTGTGGTCAATTCCGAGCATCTTTGCAGGATTTATTGTAATTGTTTTGAGAGCCTCTTCTTCACTTAATCCTCCATACTTCATGGTTTTTGCCGCATCCTGATAGAGTCTCCTCACTCTTTCATCTGAATCTGAATTAACTGTTACAGCAACTCCTCTTTCTGTAAGAATGGCTGCATTGAAGGGAATTGCATCAAAAGCTTCGATTTTATAAGCCCAGTTATCAGCAAATATCGAGGCAACTGTTCCATGTTTTGCAATCTCATCGGCAACTTTGTATCCTTCAAGACAATGTTCAAAAGAGACAACCTTTGCTCCATACTCATCTGCAGTTTTAAGCATCATCAAAAGTTCATCAGCTCTGTATCCATGGCAAACGATCCCAAGGTTTCTTTTTAATATATCAGCCAGTGCTTCTAATTTTAAATCTCTTTTTGGGGGAAGGGGTGGAATTTCTCCCTTCTTTAAAGATGACTTTTTCTTCTGGTATTCATCCCATTTTTTCATGTACTCTAAAGCATGATTGAAAGAATCTCTTATAACAAATTCTATCCCCATTCTTGTATTGGGAAATTCAGGGCCTCTGGGCATAGGAAAATTAGACTTCTTTGGATTTTCTCCGAGGGCAAATTTTATTCCCTGCATTGAATCTTTAACTAAAAGTTCTTCAGGCGGCTTCCCCCATTTTAGTTTTATAACAGCATTATGTCCTCCAATTACATTTGCACTTCCATGAAGAGGTTGAACGCAGGTGGTTCCTCCTGCCAGTGCTCTGTATATCGCAATGTCATCATGTTTTATCACATCCTGAATGTTTACCTGGGGAGTTACCTGAGAAGTTGATTCATTTATTCCTCTGTCGATTGCCATGTGAGAATGGGAATCGATTATGCCTGGCATTACATACTTACCTGTTGCATCGATAATTTTAATTCCCTCAGGTGGCTTTAAATCTTTACCAACTGCAAAGATTTTTCCATTCTTTATCAAAATAGAACCACCTTCAATCTTTCCCTTTGTAATCGTAAGAATAGTCCCCTTAGAAATAAAAAGGTTATCACCGGCTGATTTTTCTTCTGCTCTTACCCAAAAAAATGAAAATAAAATAAATACAATAAATAAAATATATTTTGATTTATTTTTTCCCATTTTCATCTCTCCTTTTAATTATTTCCAGCACTTTCAAAAAGTAAATTTAAATTGCCTGGACGGGTTGCTTTCCATTCTGCAGTGCCCATTGGTCCAAGGTCTATCGTCCCAGTTATAGAATTTCCCTCTACTTTTCCAGAGAAAAAAACTTCCATCGGTGGGTCAGTCGTTGGAATAAGTATTGAAAAACTGATTTCATTTCCGCTCACAACTCCATTACTTATCTGTGTTATTCCCATCTGACTTTTAAACTCTCCTGATACATCAGACCCTGATTGAGTAAGAGTCATCGTAGCAGACATCTCACCCCCTGGGGACATTATTGAAACATTCCATGTTCCTGTTACATCAACCGTGGGTGGCTTGATTCCCTCTTTTTTCACGGCTTCTTTAACTTCAATCTCTTTTCCATCGATAAATAAATATTTTAAAGTTGTATCTTTTTGAAACAACTCTCCCTTTGTAACCACTATGTTTGCTATCTTCCCTTTTTCAATGCTTCCAACCTGGTCAGAGATTCCGAATATCTCAGCTGGATAAATTGTAAATGCTTTAAGAGCTTCTTCCGCAGGCAATCCATTCTCGATTGCCTTTGACACATTCTTCATGATATCTCCGTACTGTTTTAACCCATATCCAGTAAAGGCGAACTTAATCCCTGCTTTGTGAAGGGAAGCTGCATTTCCATAAATAAGCTTCCAAATTTCCTCGTCTTCTTTCTTCTCCTCTTCTTTTTTCTCCTCCTTTGCCTCTTTCTTTATGGAAGGCTTTTTTTCTTCTTTTGGCTTTTCCTCTTTTTCAATCGGAAGGTCAACCTTCAAAAGAAAACTGTATCCAGTTGTATCTTTTGGTTCTGGAAAATTAAGGCTTAACAATACAGGTCTTTTCTCTTTCTTTAATAAATCTAAAACTCTCCACCCCTCTGTAACTCCGCTCAATAGATAGTTTAAATTGAATTCCTTCGCAATTTTGATAGATCTTTTTATGTCATTTTCTTTGTTTACTGAAAAAATTATTGGCATTTTTCTGTTTAAAGCTGATTGAAGAGACTCAAGAGGTTTGTTATAAACAGGTCTTCTTATCCCTTTTTTGTATTTGTTGTAATACTCCCATTCTTTCTGATAATAATCAGCATCAATAAAAGTCTGTCTGATAAAAGCTAAAACACCCATCAATGTTGAAGGGTACGCCCCTCTTAACATGTTAAATTCAAGATTAATACCTGCAGGAGATTTTAGAAGCATTTCTCCAGGAGTTTCTCCAGCTAAATTTATTATCGCGCTCTGACCCGTGAAAACTCCCTGGGCTAATGCTGACAACGTTGTTGTAATACCTAAATTTCTTGCTGTTGATATGTTCGGAGCTTTTGGGTTCAAACTGTCAATTACAAACTTATCTGCATTCAAAGGTTCTATTTTTTCTCTCTCTTCAATTGGCTGACCAGAAGGTGGAACCTCTTCTGCCTTTGGTTTTATCTCTGAGATTCCAATTGTGGAATGGGAATCAATCAATCCTGGATATACGTATAAATCTTTTGCTTCTATTATTTTGGCTCCAGCAGGGATAGGAATGTCCTTTCCAACAGCTTCAATCAACCCATTCTTCAAAATTACAGTTCCATCTTCTAATATTCCTTTTGTCACAGTAAAAATTTTTCCACCTTTAATAGCTATTACCTCGTCTGCTCGGGCTGAATAGCCATTAACTAAAATAAAAAAACAAATACACAAAAGAACTAACATTTTTATATATGAAGGAATCTTCATACCCCCTCCTTCTTAAGATTTTGCATTAAATATAAAGTATGAAAAAAAATAATGATATAACCTGATAAAATTCATTGTCAAGGAATCATCGGCTCATTGTCAAAAAAGTTGACGATAAGGTATAAAGGTTAAGCAATCCATACTGACTTAATGTTTACAAATTCTTTAATCCCATAATGGGACAATTCCCGGCCATAGCCTGATTTCTTAACTCCACCAAAGGGCAGGCGTGGGTCTGATTTTACCATAGCATTAATAAAAACCATTCCTGAATCAATCTTCCTTGCTAACTCTTCAGCCTTTTTCAAGTCTTTTGTCCATAGACTGGCTCCCAGGCCAAACCGTGTGGCGTTAGCTATCCTGATAGCTTCCTCTTCATCCCTTACCTTGATAACAGCCGCAACTGGACCGAAGGTTTCCTCTCTATAAACCGGCATACCTTCCCTTACATCTGTCAGAACTGTAGGAGCATAATAGAATCCAGGTCTATCCAACCTTTTTCCTCCGGTCAGGAGTTTTGCTCCTTGAGCTATGGAATCCTGGACTTGTTTATCTAACTCCAGTAGCAGGTCTTTCCGGGCAAGGGGTCCAATCTGAGTATTTTTATCCAGAGGGTCACCAACCTTTAACTTTTCAATATTCTCGGTAAGTAGTCTTTCAAACTCTTTGGCCTGTTCTTCAACTACAATAAATCTCTTGGCAGCGATGCAACTCTGTCCTGTATTGGTCGTTCTGGCCTGAGTCCCTACACTGGCACAAACATTAACATCTGCATCATGAAGGATTATGAACGGATCGCTTCCCCCTAATTCCAGAACAGTTTTCTTAATCTCCCTGCCTGCTATTTCTGCTACCTTACTTCCAGCATCTTCACTGCCAGTAAGAGTTACTGCTTTGATCTTATCATCCTTTATGACATCTCCTACCTTCTCTGAACTTATCAACAAAGTTGTAAAGAGATGGGGTGGAAAGCCAGCTTTCTGGAATACTTCTTCTATGGCTAAAGAACAACGCGGGACGTTAGAAGAATGCTTTAAAAGGGCCACATTGCCAGCCATCAATGCCGGCGCTGCGAACCTGAATACCTGCCAGAAAGGGAAATTCCATGGCATTATAGCAAGAATAACACCCAGGGGTTCAAAACAAACGTAACTCTTGCTCGCATCAGTTTCTATCAGTTCATCCTTTAAAAATCTTTCTGCATTCTCTGCATAGTACTCACACACCCAGGCGCATTTTTCTACCTCAGCAATGGACTGGATAATGGGTTTACCCATCTCCTCGGTTATAATTCTTCCATAATGCTCCCCATGTGTTCTTAATTGATACGCAACTTTTTTCATTAAATTGCTTCGCTCCCTGAAAGATGTTTCTTTCCATAGAAGAAATGCCTCCCAGGTCTTTCCTGTACTTTCTCTTATCTCATCTAAAGAATGTTCCTCAAAGGTAGCAATTAATTTTCCATTAGCAGGATTAATAGATTGCAGGATCATTTATCCTCCTCCTCTAAAGGGAGATTACATATTTAGTCTTTATCAAAGCAAAAAATTGATGTCAATAAACATAAAAATATTAATTAAAACTTCATTTTTTAGAAATATTCATATAAAATTTTTTTATCAAAGGGTACTTAATTGTATTTCAGGAGATATAATTTATTAATGAAGTGAAAAAAATTAAAATTATTGACAGATGAAAATACTTGAAGTCAAAACAAGGGCAAAAGAAGAGTTTGTGGATATAACTCCTCTTGTCCAGAAAGCAATTTCAGAAGATGAGGTTAAGGAAGGACTCTGTATAGTATTTATACCTCATACAACTGCAGGGATTACGATAAATGAAAATGCTGACCCTGATGTTGTAAGGGATATTCTCTATGGTCTTAGAAAAATTGTTCCTGACAATGCTCCATACAGCCATGGAGAAGGAAATTCTCCAGCCCATATAAAAGCAAGCATTCTAGGTCAATCTGAAATTATTTTGGTCAAAGATGGCAAGCTGGCGCTTGGAACATGGCAGGGAATTTTTCTTTGCGAATTCGATGGTCCACGCACAAGAAAAGTTTATGTCTCCGTTCACAAAAAATAATTTGTTTTGTCTTGTTCCTCTGTCATTTCATAACGCAATAAAATAGTATCACACATTTAAAGAAAATTTAAGAATTTATTTCCAGATTTTTGAAATTATCCACTGTCTGGGAACTCTTTCTTTCTGTATTGAAAACTCCTCCTCCTTTGAATCAATTACCTTTTCTTTTTTAAAAAAAGTTACAATTATTGTGTATTTTCCAGGAGAGAATTTCTCAAGAGAGAGCGATTCAAATACATTTAAAAGAGAAGGAGTATCCCAGATCTCTAAATCTTTTCTCCATAAAGCCTCATCAGATTTGTTTATCTTAAGCACTAATTTCAAGTTCTCCTCATATCCTTCTTTTTTCCTTAGCTGGGTGAATATGATGAGTTTATCTTTCTCTGAAAATAAATTTTCAATTGAAGGATAGATTCTCTGATTATCTATTTTAAATGGTTTTTTTACATCCTTTTCAGTATCTTTTTTTATATCATATCCTAATACCAAGTTGTTTATTCTTTCTTCTTTATCCTCTATGAGGATTACCCTTTCAAAGGGAACAAATTCTTTTGAGACTGTGTTCTGAAAGAGAATATTCAGTATATATTTTCCCGGAGAAAGGGGCAGAAAACTTTCATAGGAGAAAGGATGTGTTCTTGCTATTTTTATGTCTTTTTTTGTAAGCTCAATTGAAGATTCTTCATCTATCTGGTATGTTGTTTTTCCATCCTGAGTTTTAATTGTTCCGTTTACTCTCCAGTGGGCGGAGTATTTATCCTCATAGGAGATTAAAGAGAGGGATTTTGGGGAAAATGAGTAGTGGAGAAAATAGTTTCCTTTTTCATCTTCTATCATTTCTGTTTGAAGTGTTCCTGAGATTAAATTTACTGAGTAATCTACCTCCACCTTTCCTTCAGTCTTTAAGAATTCATCTACATATTCATCTTTTATGAGCTTATGAGGATAAAGTGGAATGTTTGCTAGCAATTTATCCGATTCCATAGGACTTTTTATCTTTCCTCCTGGTTGTGGTATAAGAGATAGTGATGCTAAATAGAGGTCATAATCTATTTTATGTAAGGGATCGAAATCGCGTTTTAACTTTGTTAGAACCGGTTCTGTTAACAAGATTTCATCTTTAATCAATCTTTCTCTTCCATCGACCGTTGGGCTGTAAAGTTTATATTCTCCTGCTCCAAATCTTCTATAAAAAAGTATATAAAAGAAAGGTTCAAGACCAAGTCTTACATCTCCAGAGTAAAACCATAACTCGCACGGATAAACCTCTTGTTCTGCATCGAACCTTTTCCTCTCAATTGGTTCTCCCAATATTATATATATTCTTCCCTGGTCAGTCATCCATCCAGGTCTTGAGGCGTGCCTTCCAAACCATTTATTTGCATAATCTATTCTTCTGTAATGTTCCTCTTTAAATTCATTCTTTGGAGTTCCAGATGTTGGGTCTCTCTGTCTCCAGAACTCCTCAATAAATTTATCCCTCATTTCATCAGATTCAAGTTTTAAAAATATCTCCCTCTCCTTTGGTGTTATAATGTAAACTACTTCCTCATCGAGCCATTTTTTGTATTTTGGTGGAAGGGTTTTCTTCTCTTCTGAGTAGATAATTCCAGGGCAAAAATAAAGAAAGCAAAGGATTGAAAGAATTATTACAATTTTATGTTTGTATTTTTTATTTAAAAGAAAATTTAAGGATTTTCTCTTCTCTGAATTGAAATTTTTATCCATTTTCTATTTTTTTCTCTTTAATTTTCCTCTAAATAGTCCATTAACATAAAAATAATAGATGGTCAACCAATCCTAAATAATTGATAAATACATTTGGAAGCTATAAAATTTGAAAAAGGAGAGAAGATGACTATTGTTACTTTAATCCCGGGAGATGGCATCGGACCGAGTATAACCGATGCAGCAAAGAGAGTTATTGAAGCCACTGGTGTTAAGATAGACTGGGAAGTAGTTGAAGCAGGAATTCAAGGAATAGAAAGACATAAAGACCCATTACCAGAAGAAACACTTGAATCCATTAAAAGAAACAAAGTAGCTCTGAAAGGACCTCTTACAACTCCGGTTGGTTCAGGGTTTAGAAGCGCCAATGTAGCTTTAAGAAAAGAACTTGACCTCTTTATTAATTTGAGGCCTGTTAAATCATTTCAGGGAGTAAAAAGCAGGTATGAAAATGTTGACCTTGTCATATTCCGGGAGAATACAGAAGAGTTTTACAGTGGAGTTGAACATTACATCGATGCAGCTCGAAGCGCTGCAGAAACAATTGGAATTGTAACAAGAACAGGCTCAGAAAGAATCATAAAAGCTGCTTATGATTACGCAAGAAAAAAACAAAGAAAAAAAGTAACGAT
Organism: Acidobacteriota bacterium; assembly: GCA_040756905.1. Taxonomy (NCBI): domain Bacteria; kingdom Pseudomonadati; phylum Acidobacteriota; species Acidobacteriota bacterium. The sequence continues at coordinate 37,550 of JBFLYD010000009.1, read as the reverse complement.
TGTCCATAAGGCAAACATACTTAAATTTACAAGCGGACTTTTCCTCGAGATAGCTAAAAACATTTGCAAAGACTACCCAGAAATCGAATGCGAAGATAAAATTATTGACAACATGTGTATGCAGATGGTTTTGAACCCGAATCAATTTGATGTCATAGTTACCACAAATCTTTTCGGAGATATTCTCTCTGATTTAGCTGCTGGCCTGATCGGAGGCCTGGGTTTTGCACCTGGAGCTAACATTGGATATGAAATTGCTATTTTTGAGACAGCCCATGGAAGTGCTCCTGACATAGCCGGGAAAAATATCGCAAACCCATGTGCAATGATTTTGGCATCATCGATGATGCTGGAATATTTAGGTGAAATTGAAGCATCAAAAAAAATTGAAAATGCTGTTTTATCAGTATTGAAAGAGGGTAAAAAGGTAACAAAAGATATAAACCCAGAGAATTTCGTTGGAACAGAAGAAATGACAGATGCTATTATTGAATACATCATTAAAAATTAATGGCATTCCATGGAAAATGGATTATAAAATGGGAAAAAATCAGAGTTCACCATTGTATTCCATTAAGGATACTTTTAGCTTTAAACAACATATTCAAAGAAAATCTTCCTGTCCATGGGAATATCATTATATGTGAAAAGGATTCTCCAGAAGTAATTTCATCTCAAAAATTTATAAGATTAAAAATCCCTCTTGAGCGTGCCAGATTACCTCTAAACAAATTAACTCAATTTGTTAATGAACTTTCTATAAAAACAGAAAAAATTGAAAATGATATTTTTAAAACTAACAGTCCAATTAAGACAAACAAAAACATCCTATTAATTTTTCCTTATCTAAAAACTGATTTTAGATGGAGGTCGATGAGTGCTCCTCCTGGACTTCTTTTTTTAGCAGATTCTCTGAACAAAAAAGGGCACAATGTAAAAATCACTCTTTCAGAGATTTTATACGAACCCTATCCCAGATTTTCAATCGAAGAGGATACACTCAATAATTTTGACTGGATAGGTTTTCCTCTTTACGATGACCTTTTTTTTCCTGTCTCAAAAGCAATTTCCCATTTAAAGAGAAGATTTAAAAATAAAATCGCTGTTGGAGGACCTATGGCAACTCTTTCTCCCTTAGCAGTGTCTTCCCATCTTCAAGAAGCAAATTTAATCATAAGAGGAGAAGCAGAGGAAGCATTTCCTGAGGTTCTATCATTTTTAGACTATCCTGAGGAGAATGCATCAAATCTTTTAAATTTAAAGGGTTATCTCTACAGGAATGAAAACCTCTTAATCTCATCCTCATTCTCCGAAATAAACAAACCAAACCTGAAAAATGTTGATATATCTGTGGAGGAAATCCCAGAGGAACTTTTAAATTATGGGCTTGAGCTCAATACTTCAAGAGGATGCCCGAGAAGCTGCATTTTCTGCAGCCATGTCCATGGAAAAAAATTTAAGCCAATTACTACAGAAAAAGTTGGAAGATGGATCGACAATTTTTTAGAAAGACTAAAAAAAATGAATATAGTAAACCCTCAGGCATTCACAGTTAACATTAACGATGATGACATCCTTTTGAATTTAGACCATTTCCTAAATGTTATAGAAGAAATAAAAAAAAGAGGGTTTTCTCTCTGGGGGATCCAGACTTCAATCAGCTCATTAATAAGAAGACATGAACCAGATAAAAAACTGATTGAAATTCTTTCAGATAAAAAATTATATTTTAAAGAAAATCCTCTTTTGTGGATTGGAACAGATGTGTTTATTGAAAGTCGGGCAAAAAGACTTAATAAATCCATAAGAAATCAAAAAATTATCGAAGGGCTTCTTAATCATCTCGATAGAAAAAAAATCCTTAATTATCATTACTGGATACTTTCAGACATGGAATCGGATTGGGGGGAATTCCTTCAAGAATTTCACTTCATCCTGAAAATGAAACTGAGATTTAAAGAGACTTTTTTCATTCTCCCGAATAGCCCGTTCCTTATCCCATATCCAGGGACTGAGGCTTTTGAAAGGATAAAAAACAATAACCTCTTTGACAGGATAAGAATCTTGTGGGGTTTTGAAACAGATGGATTTCCAGAATTTACCCATAAAATTGTAGCCTACGAAATACCAAAGAGTGAATATTTACATTCTCTTCTGAATCCTTCTGTCAAACCTGAACTTCGAAATGTTTCATCGACTTTTTTAGACCATTTAAGAGGAGAAAATTATCATTCAGCATTTCAGGAGGCTATTTATTATCTTAATCATGAAATCTTATTTCTAAAATCAACGAATGAAAATAAAGAAAGAATAGATCTTTTAGAAGAAATAAAGGAAAAGGCAATTTCAGATTTCTTAGCCCTTTATAAATTATCGCCATGAAATAACAATAATCTATTTGAAAATCCCAGATAAAAATGTAAAATAATAAGAGGAGAAGAAATGGGTGAAAAGAATGTAAAGATATACACAACTCCAACATGCCCTTTTTGTACAGCGGCCAAGGATTATCTTAAGAAAAATAACATTTCTTTCACAGAAGTTGATGTGAGCCGGGATAGAAATGGAGCAATGGAGATGATAAGAATGACGAACCAGACGGGGGTTCCCGTTATTGTTGTTAATAGCCAGCCAATAATAGGATTTGACAGAAAAAAACTCGATGAACTCCTGAATATTAAATAGGATAAAATATTTTTTGGATAATTCTTTTGAATGAAATTTAAGAATTTTTCTTTAAGGATATTTTTTGGCTTTATAGCCCCAGCTCTCCTCTTTTCTCAAAGCATTGTTGATGTGGCAAAAAATGAAAAAGAGCGAAGGGAGAAAGTCAAAGAAAAAGCCAGAATAATCACGAATGAAATTTTAAAGAGAGAATCAAAAAGGGAAATCAATATAATTCAAAATATCTATCAGAATTTAGAAATTTATGGAATAAAAGAAGAAACAAAAGAATCTCAAGAAAATCAATCGGAAAAAAAGGATGAAGCTTACTGGAGAAACCTGAAAAAAGAGCTTGAAGAAAAATATCGAAAAGCTCAAGAATATGCAGATTTACTCCAAACAAAGTTGAACAGCCTCTGGATGGATTTCTATGCTTTGGACGACCCTTACCAGAGAGAACAGGTTCAATTCAGAATTCAGGAAACAACAGAAAAATTGGAAAAAGCAAAGGATGATTTAGCGAAAGCAAAAAAAGAACTCGATGAACTCCCGGAAAAGGCGAGAAAAGCTGGGGCACTTCCGGGATGGATAAGATAATAATCAAGTGTCGTGTCACAAAAGAGCAACAAAAGGAGACTAAGTGACACGACCCTAGGTTAACAAAAGTTAACTTAAAATTCTAACCTTAATTTAATAAATACTTATATATCAGCAAATTACAAAATGGCATCTTCTTTGCTTTTAAAAAATATGATGGGAAATAAGAAAGGATTTAGTTTAATTGAAACTCTTATGGTATTTTCTTTATTTATCATCTGTTTTCTCGTTTTTTTAAGAACAATTGCTCATAACAAATTAATCGAAAAAAATTCAAAAGAAAATCTTTTTCTTTTAGAATGCGCAAGAAATAAAATTGAAGAAATACAGATAGGCTCTCCCATACTTGAAAAATCAGAAGAAATCGAAAAATTAAGTATATTTTCATTTAAATGTCCCATCATCAATAGGATAAAAATCAAACAATTGGATGAAAATCTAATAATGATAGAAGTTGAGGCATTTCCAGAAAAATCAGAAGAAAGAAAAGTTTTATTGATGAAATATATCTCAAAAAATATAGGATTCTAAATGAAACAGAAAGGTTTTAGTCTCTTAGAGCTTTTAGTCTCATTTTCAATCTCAATTTTCATTTTCTATCTTTTTTCAACTTTCATTAATTTTTCCATAAAAAATCTAAGTTTGATAAAAAAGAATGAAGAAAAAAATTCTTCTTTATTTCTCTCCCTCGAAAAAATAAAACTTGATGTATCAAAGGCTGGAATGAATTTAAGATATTCCGATGGTTCTCTCTCCGTAGAAAAAAAATCATTAAAAATAAAATTTGCTGAATATTCTACTTTTCCTTCCAGAGAAATTCTCTCAGGTCAGAACATAATCTACGTGGAGGATTCATCATTTTTTAAAGAAAATAGAGAAATATTAATATATGATTTTCTCAATAGAGAAATAAATAAAATAAAATCAAAAGGAAAAAATTTTTTAATATTATACGATAATTTGAAAAATACTTACTTAAAAAGCACAGCGGAGATATTTCTCATTGAAACGATAGATTACAAATTTTATCAAGATCAGAAAGTTTTGAAATATTCGGAAAATGGTGGATATTTCCAACCACTTATAGAAAACATTGAAGAGGCTATTTTTGAGTTCAATGAAGATTTTAAATTGTTAAGTGTAAAAATAACTATCAATCCTTCAGAATCATTAAAATTTACTTACTTCGCAAAAAATCTTTTTCTTTCAAAGGAAAGATATTAATGAGAGAAAGAGGATCGATAAACATATTAATTTTATTATTCATTCTATTTTTTTCATCAATTATTTTAATCTCTCTATTCTCTTCTTTTTTATTGTTTAAAGCCACCTCTCTCAAAAAATCTTCAACAATCTTAAATTTCCTTTCTGAAGCAGGAATGAAGTATACACTGGATAAATTTATACAAAATCTGGAAAAGATCAATCTCCATGAACTAAATGACCAAGCGGAGATCGATGATCCTGTAATATTGTTGGAGGGCATTTTAGGAGAAAAGTTTCCAAACCATAATTCCCAGGCATGGAGAGAGGGAAGGTGGGATTGTTCACAAGAGTTAAAAACAAAAAATAAAGAAAGGAATGAGATTTTCAATCAATATACAATCGAATTTAAATCGATCTCGAAATCATCCTGGAAGAATCTCTCCTTTAATGCTCAATGGGAGACAAAAGGCTTTTTCATTCTTTTCGATGGAAAAATTCCTCTTTCCTTTCTTCCATTTTCTACTTTAAAAGACACAAAAAATCTGCATCAAAATTATGAAAACATTTCAATAAGAGCTCCTCAAAAAATTCTTACAGAAAAATTTTATTTTGAAGAAAAATTTATACCAGAAGATGCATCTTTTCAACTCCTTAATTGTCTTAAAATAAAAAAAATTAATTCTCCCGAATCCATAGATTATAGAACGATAAGAAAGATCCTGGGAATGGAAGAAATAGATGCTCCTCCAGAGGAAGGAGTTTATCTGATTGAAAATCAGGATGGAATGGGAGGAATATTCTGCGAAGGGGATCTTGATTCGATAATTCTTGCCATTGACGAGTCATTCCAGGTAATAGGATTTTTTCAAAAAGATAAAATCTGGGTTTTAAAATACAGTAAAAAGGAAAATAAAACAATCTTTTCTGAACCCGCAACCAGGGCAGAATTAAATGGAGTGCCTGAAGAAATAATCATAATTAATGGAAAAGTAAATGCTCTGGGTGGAGGTACCATAAATCCCCAAGGAATTCCTGTTTTTTATCAAGACGAGCCAATAGAATCTTTAACTCAGGACTCAAATATTACAATAGCTGCCTCTGACAAAATTACAATAAAATCCGACATAACGGGAAAAGGATTAAGATGGGAAAAGGATTTTCCTTTCTATGATAAGAGTAAGGGTATCCTGGGGATATTTGTGTCAGGAAGGGACTTTTTTAACTTCGAAAAGAAAGAGGGTATTATAAAAATAGAGAATGAAAAAGGAAAGACCACTGTAGATGCAAATTTAATATCTGAAAAAATCATTTTTGAAAATGAAACCAAATTAATTGGTAGCATTCAGGGGCATGAAATAAATTCTCCATTTAAAATTGAAATTTTTCCCTATGATTTAACAAGGAATTATCCAAAATTCTTCCCAATAAGTCCAAAAAGATTGTTATATTTATCTTCTTTTCAATTTTTATACTGGAGGAATTCGCAAATATGAAAGAAAGGGGCTTCAACCTTCTGGAAATAATCATTACTCTTTCTATTTTTATGTTAACTCTTATTATAGTAGTTCCTGTTTATTCAACCTGGATTCCTTTAAAACAGCTAAAGTTTACTTCTTCTCAAATCTCCATGAGCTTAAACCTGGCAAAATGCAAGGCAATTTTTTCAGGGACAAAATACAGAATAAACTTTCAACATAATTCATACTATCTTGAAAAATATATAAACGAGAAAAAGACCTGGGAAATCGATGGAAGAATTTACCATACAGAGAATGTAAGCATAAAATCCAACAACAACCCTGTCTTCCATCCTGATGCAAAAATTACCAGTATGTGCACCATAATTCTCAGCAACAAAGCAGGTCAGATAAAAATAACCCTTGCTATTACAGGAAGAATAAAAATTACTGATTAGAATTAATTGACAATAAAAGGGGAAATCATAGAAAATTTATATTAATGAGGAAATTGTTTCTTTTCATTCTGAAAGAGTTGATTTTTTTTATCATTATTTTTATCTCAAAAACTTCAAAAATAAAATTTGTGAGAAGAGAGAATTTTGAAAACTTAAAAAGAAGTGGAGAAAAAGTTATTCTTTTGTTATGGCATGGAAGGATAATCCTTCCTATTTATGTCCACAGAAAACAAAGCATAATGCCTCTTGTTAGCCTCAGTAAAGATGGAGATCTGGCTGCAGTGGTTTTAAAAAGATTTGGATATATTCCTATAAGAGGATCGAGTTCAAGAGGGGGAATTGAAGCTTTTAAAGCGATGAAAGATAAAGTATTTCAAAATATCATTGCTATAATTCCAGATGGCCCACGAGGTCCAGGGAGGAAACTTAAACCAGGAGCCCTTTACTTAGCAAAGCAAACAGGCTCTTCGATTATTCCATTAACATTTTCCTGCAAAATAAAAAAAATCTTAAAGGGATGGGATAAACATTTGATATTTTCACCCTTTAACAAATGTGCAATTTTTTATGGAGAGAGATTTAAAGTTCCAGATAATTTGAATGACTCCCAAATAGAAGAACTGAGAAAAGAATTAGAGGAAAAAATGGTTCTTCTTGATAGAGAAGCTGACGAGTATTTTAAATGATTAGAGAAATGGAAAATTCTTTTAAGATATTAGAAAAAGAAAACAGAGTACTAAAAAATCTATTGAACGCAGCTCAACTTCTTGGTAAATCGCTGGAAATTGAAGATGTTCTTGAAAAAGCAATGGAGATAGCAGAGAAAACCCTGAATGCAGAGACAAGCTCTATATGGGAACTGGATGAGGAAGAAAATGAATTATTTTTTAGAATGGTCAGAGGAGAAAAAGCAGAAAAAATCAAGAAAAAAAGGTTAAAAATGGGACAGGGAATAGCAGGATGGGTTGCTTCCACAAAAAAACCTCTTATAGTTGAGGATGTAAAGAAAGATCTTAGATGGAATAAATATTTTGACAGAGAATCCCATTTCATAACGAAGTCAATCCTCACAGTCCCCCTTATAGCTAAGGAAAAATTAATAGGAGTTCTTCAACTGCTTAATAAAAAAGGTGGTGAAAATTTTACCCATTCCGATGAAGAAAAGATAATGGGTTTAGCTTCACCTATTTCAATAGCCCTTGAAAATGCAAGGCTTTACCAAAAAATTAAAGATATCTTCATCCAAACTTCTTTCGCTCTGGCAACAGCTATAGAAAAGAGAGATCCGTATACTGGAGGACACACAAAACGTGTTCTTGATTATTCCCTTAAAATTTCTGAAAAAATGAATTTATCCAAAAAAGAAAATGAAAATTTAAGAATTGCATCAATCCTCCATGATGTGGGGAAAATTGGTATCCCTGATAGAATTCTTACAAAAAAAGGAAAGCTTACCAAAGGAGAATTTGAGTTTATAAAAAAACATTCCCAATTCGGAGCTGAAATATTAGAAAAAATAAAAGGATTGGAAGATGCAGTAATTGGAATAAAACATCACCATGAATGGTATAATGGGAGTGGATATCCATCAGGATTAAAAGAAGAAGAAATTCCAGTTCTGGCAAGAATAATTTCAGTTGCTGATACCTTTGATGCTCTTACTACAGATAGACCTTATAGAAAGGCATTTTCAAAAAAAGTTGCCCTAAATATTCTTAAAGAATATTCAAGAATTCAATTCTGTCCTAAAACTGTGGAAATATTCATACAGATTATGGAATAAGATGCTTGATAATCTTCTATTAATACTTTTTTTAAAATTTTTTATTATCTCAGGACAGGTTAAAGACGAACCAACATGGAACTTGACTTTAGAAATGGAATGCAAAGGAGAATGGAAAATCTATGAAAATTCTATTGTTGAATCAGGAAATTACTATCTCCATATGATCTGGAATGGATGGATGGTAAAGGATAATGGAGATTTTTCATTGGTGGGGCACAAAGAAGAAAATAGTAAAATGGGAGAAAGATTAATTTCATGGAAAGTTACTCAAAAAAAAGGGGAAAAAATCAATGATGTCTCAGAGGAAATAACACCATTAATTGAAGAGGGGATAATTCTACCCAGGGATGAAAAACTCTTTTTTATTTTTAAAATATGCTTTCTTTCAAAATCGGGAGCTCGGATTCCTCAGATCAAATCCATTCCTCCTATTCAATTCTATGGATATGAATTTATCAAACCCTCAATAAATTATTCCGATCATCTAATTGAAGGTAAAAATTGTCTTGATGTCAGAAGAGATGAAATATTATCTTTTAAAAAAATTGAAAAGAAAATTTTATGGAAATGGAAAAAGGAAATAGAAAGAAATATAGCATGCTGGCATACTGTAAAAGTTAATTTTGAAATTTACCTCTGAATAAGGCTCTTTTTTGGAACATTTAAAAAAAAATTTTCGTTAACAATTAAGGAGGAATAAATGAGAAAGGTTTTTATTTTAATATTTTCTATATTTCCCCTTTTTGTTTATCCAGAAGTTAAACAGGAGATAAAAAAATCCTTTGACTATCCTGAGATAAGCAGGATGAGGCTAAGTAATGTCAATGGAGAAATTTCTATCCAATCCTGGGAAAAAAATAAAATTGAAGTCTTAGCTGTAAAAAAAACAAAATGGAACCATGAAGCTCTTGAAAGAGTAGAAGTTGTGATGGAAGTGGATGGAGATTTGCTAAAGATTAAAACCGAATATAGAAAAAAATTTTTATTCTTAGATGGAGATAGAGCATGGGTTGATTATTCAGTAAAAGTTCCACAAAAATTTGACCTAAAGAGTATAAAAAATGTAAATGGGGAAATTCATTTAGAAAATCTCCAGGGTGATATAGAAACAGCCACTGTTAATGGAAGAATATCGATTGTAAACTGCGGTGGAAGCCTTAAAGCAAATACTGTAAATGGTTCGATTGATGCATCTCTAAATTATATAAAAAATTATGTAGATATTAATACTGTCAATGGAAGCATAGATTTATCCATCCCATTAAATATAGATGGCGAATTGGAAGTAAATACAATAAATGGAAAAATCTCATCAGATCTCTCAATAACCTTGAAAGACTTTTATTTCCATTCAAGAAAACTGAGGGCTACATTAGGTGATGGAGGAATCCCTATAAAGTTATCAACAATAAATGGATCTATAACAATTTCAGAATTAAAAGATAGATCACGTATTTAACAAAATAGGGCTCCGCATTCGTGACGGTTTTCAGGAACCTTCGGTTTCTCGCCACCCTTTCTGCTCATAGAATTAGATAGAAAAAGAGAGGAAAAGAGTCTGATTCCTTGATAACCTAAATTTTTTGTGTTAGATTTTCTAAAGTATGAAATATAAAATTTTTCTCATCTTATTGATTTCATTTAACCTTTTCTCTCAGGAAGAATTTCCAGTGAGCGAATTCCCAAAAATAATTGCGAAAAACCATGAAAGAATAAAAGATACCTATATCGCCTGGGGAGATGTGGAAATTGCTTTCAGAGATGTAAAAATTTTTGCAGACCGAATTGAGTTCGACAGTAAAAATATTATCCTTAAAGCAGAAGGAAATGTAGTTTTAGAATTAACAAATCAAAGTATTTCAGCTGAAAAGATTGTTATGAATCTGGAGAATGAACGAGGTGAAATGTGGAATACATTTGGCATCGTTGAACCAGGTCTTTTCTTTTTAGCAAAGCATTCAAAAAAAACAGATGAAGATGTCTATCTGTTTAAAAAGGCATCTTTCACCTCCTGTTTGCAACCCAACCCTCGATGGAAGATTTCCACTTCTGGAGGAAAAATTAAAAGAGAAAATTATGTGGATATGTGGAATGCAACTTTCTGGTTAAAAGGAATTCCTGTATTTTACATCCCCTATATCCGGTATCCTCTCCCAAAAGAAGGTCGCAAGTCAGGATTCTTGATCCCTCAAATTGGACATTCAAGCATTAAAGGAACTATTCTAAACCAATCTTTCTTCTTAGCCCTTGGGAGAAGCGCTGATATAACTTTTAATTACGATATCTATTCAAAGAAAGGGAACGGACAAGGAGCGGAGATAAGATGGGTTTTGAACCATGGGAATTACGGAAACATTAAACTCTACAATTTTTTCTACAAAAAAGACCAGATCTTAAACAGACAGAGTGATTATTTGATAATAGGAGATGCAAGGCATAGATTATTCTGGGATATATATGCAAGAGCGAGTGTTAATTACCAGAGTACAGTTAATTTTCTTCAGAATTTTGAAAACAATTTTAATCTCATCACAATAGGAACTCTAAACTCTATATTTTATCTTTCAAAAACATATAAGAATTATAGTTTTTATCTAAGAGCTGACAGGTCTGAAACTTTTTTCTTAGGCTCGGATTATTCCTTCGCAGGTTATAGATTACCTGAGTTTCAATTTTATAAAACAAAATCAAGAGTATTTTCTCTTCCCCTTTATTTCTCTTTAAATTCATCATTCGGAAGGTTAAAAAGAAAAATTCCTGGTGGACAACCTCTGCTTTTAAATCGTTTTATTTTTAATCCATCATTTTCCCTTCCCTTATCACCTTTTCCCTGGTTATCGGTCTCTCCCGAGTTTAACATGAGTAATTCAATTTATTTCAAAAGTTACAGAATAGAAAAAGGGAAGATGATACTCAGCGATGATCCAATCCACATAAAAATGCCTCAATTTAGTATTGAAGTGGTTGGGCCAATTTTCAACAGAATCTTTAACACTCCGAATTTTTCCTTTTCGCCCAAATTTAAACACATCATAGAACCAAGAATTGTTTATAATAAAACTTTCCAGTTCGAAGAGATGTCAAAAATCATATATAGAGTGCCAGAGGTGGATTTCAGTGAATCATGGTATTACTGGTATTATTTTCATTATTCAATTCCAAACCAAATATCGTTCATGCTAACAAATAGAATTTTGGCAAAGCGCAATCTCGGAGGAGAACAATTGACACCCGTCGAAATATTTTCGTTTTCTCTTTACCAATATAGATATTTAAACATGAAAACTAAAAAACCCTTAAAACCTAACTGGGGTTCTTATTTAAGATTCTCTCCAACTCAACACTATAATGCCCATTTCAGAATAAACTATGATTATCTCAGAAGATTTAAAGATGTCAGTCTTGGGGTCGGGTTTAATTCTCCTTCTAAGAATGCAGATTTGAACATCTCCTGGTCTATCTCCAATATAATAACTGAAACAAAATCTGAAAGATATTATAACCAGCTGAGAATTTACACCCATTTAAAAATACCCTATACACCAATTGATTTTACCGGTGAGGTGGATTATGATTTTGTCTTAAAAATAAGGCAGTTCACATCGATAAAATTCGGCTTTGATTACCAGTGCCTCAATTTCTCATTTCAATATTTACGTATAGATTTGACGAGATATATCAACAGGAAAGAACACCAAATAAGGTTTAACATAGGATTAGCAAATCTGGGCTTAGCTCAGGATTTACTCGGTGGAAGGGGGTTTTAAATGAAAGGATTGATTTTAAGTGGGGGAAAGGGAACAAGGTTAAGACCTTTAACTTACAGCCAGGCAAAACAATTGGTTCCAGTTGCCAACAAGCCTGTTCTTTTCTACGGTTTGGAAGCTCTTTCAGAAGTTGGAATAAAAGAAATCGGAATAATAGTCGGAGAAACAAAAAAGGATATAGTCGAAGCTCTTGGAGATGGTTCCAGATGGAATGTTAAGGTTACATACATTGATCAGCCAGAACCATTGGGACTTGCCCATGCTGTATTGATTTCTGAGAGTTTTTTAAAGAATGAGCCATTCATCATGTATTTGGGGGACAACATTTTAAAGAGTGGAATAAAATCTTTTTATGAAGAATTTTTAAAAGAAAAGCCAAATTCCCTCATACTATTATGTCCTGTTCCTAATCCAGAACAATTTGGAGTGGCTGAGCTGGATGGAGAGAAAGTCATAAGACTTATAGAAAAACCTAAAACTCCTCCATCAAATTTAGCCCTTGTTGGTGTATATATTTTCGATGAAAACATTTTCAAAGCTGTTAAATCACTAAAACCTTCATGGAGAAATGAACTAGAAATTACCGATGCAATTCAGTATTTAATAGATAATGGGTATAACGTAAAATCGCATCTTGTTAGCGGATGGTGGAAAGATACGGGCAAACTTGAGGATATACTCGAAGCTAACAGACTTATTTTGGAGACAATCGAAAGTAAAATAGAAATTCAAATAGAAAATCAGTCAAAAATAGAAGGAAGAGTGCAAATTGAAAAAGATGTAGAACTGAAAGAAAGTGTAATAAGGGGTCCTGCAATAATCGGTGAAAGATGCAAAATAATTAATTCCTACATAGGTCCTTTTACCTCGATAGAAAAAAATTCATACATAAAAGATACCGAGATAGAAAATAGCATTGTCTTGGAGGGAAGTATAATCGATGGCATAAAGAGCAAAATTGAAGAAAGCCTCATCGGGAGATTTTCCAAAATAAAAAAAGATTTGAAAAAGCCAGAAGCATATAGATTTATGATCGGAGAAAATTCTGAAATCGGAATTAAATAGGAGGGAAGATGATACAAGGAGTTGAGATAAAGAATTTAAGGGTAATCCCTGATGAGAGAGGAAGGCTTATGGAAATACTCAGATGTGATGAAAAATTATTCAAAAAATTTGGGCAGGTATATGTATCAACTACTTATCCAGGAGTTGTAAAAGCATGGCATCTTCATGAAGAACAGTTCGACAACATTGTTTGTTTATATGGAATGATAAAACTGGTTCTCTATGACAGCAGAAAAAACTCTCCCACGTTCAATGAATTAAACGAGTTTTTTCTTGGAAATTATAACCCCCAACTTGTTCAGATTCCACCCAATGTTTTCCATGGATGGAAATGTATCGGAGAGGAGGAAGCAATTGTAATGAACATTCCCACAGAGCCTTACAAATACGATAATCCTGATGAAATAAGGATAGACCCCCATAAGAATGATATTCCATATGATTGGAGCAGAAAGGATGGGTAAAAAATTTCTCATTACAGGAGGAGCTGGATTCATTGGCTCAAATTTTATAAAACATCTTTTAAAAAAATACCCTGACATTAAGATTTTAAATATAGATAAATTAACTTATGCAGGAAATTTAGAAAATCTGAAAGAAATTGAAAACGATGAAAGATACAAATTCTACAAGGGTGATATAAGAGACCGTGAATTAATAAGAAAATTATTGACTGAATCTGATGTCATAGTAAATTTTGCTGCTGAAACCCATGTGGATAGATCGATACTTTTCCCTGAAGAATTTATACTTACAGATGTCCTTGGAACTTTCACCCTTCTGGATGAATTAAAAAAGTTTAAAGATAAATTATTCATCCATGTATCAACCGATGAAGTGTATGGAAGCATTGAAAATGGTTCATTCTCCGAAGATGACCCTTTAATGCCTTCATCTCCTTATTCAGCAAGTAAGGCAGGAGGTGACAGGTTGGCATATTCTTACTTTAAAACTTTTAACCTTCCAGTTATAATTTTAAGACCATGTAATAATTATGGCCCCCATCAATTCCCGGAAAAACTAATTCCATTGTTTATAACCAATGCTTTAGAAGACAGGGAGCTCCCGCTTTACGGAGATGGACAAAACATAAGGGATTGGCTGTATGTATCAGATTGCTGTGGAGCGATAGACCTTATAATAAAAAAAGGAGAAATAGGAGAAGTTTATAACATTGCTGCATCTCAGGAATTTCCAAACGTTTATATAGCAAATAAGATTTTAGAGTTGCTCAATAAACCTGACTCTCTAATAAAATTCGTAAAGGACAGACCAGGACACGACAAAAGATACTCTTTGAAATGGGAGAAGATAAAAAAATTGGGCTGGCAGCCTGAAATTTCTATAAATGAGGGATTAAAGCTGACAATCAAGTGGTATAGAGAAAACGTTTCCTGGTGGAGAAAAATAAAAGAAGAGTCTGATGAATTCAAGAAGTTTTATAAAAGCTATTATGAGGAGGTGAAATGAGAATTCTAATTACTGGCATCACAGGGTTTGTAGGAAGTCATTTGGCAGAGTATGTGCTAAACAATCAGCCTGGAGTTGAAATATGGGGATTGGGAAGATGGAGGAGTTCTTTAGATAACATCAGGGGAATCTTAAATAAAATCAATCTAATTGAAGGTGATTTGAAGGATCTCTCTTCCATTAAACATGTACTGAAAAATGTTAAACCAGACTGGATATTCCATTTAGCAGCCCAGAGCTTTGTTCCAGCATCATGGAAATTACCAGCAGAAACATTCGCAATAAATGTAATAGGCGAGATAAATCTCTTTGAAGCAATTTTAGATTTAAAATTGGATCCTAAAATTCACATTGCAGGCTCCAGCGAAGAGTACGGATTAGTTTATGAAGAAGAAATTCCGATAAAAGAAACAAATCCTCTCAGACCTCTGAGTCCCTATGCAGTTAGCAAAGTTTCCCAGGATTTACTCGCATATCAGTACTTTAAGAGTTATAGGTTAAGAACAGTAAGAACCAGGGCATTCAATCACACAGGTCCTCGTAGAGGTTTAGTTTTTGTAACTTCAAATTTTTCAAAACAGATAGCTGAAATAGAAAGAGGAGAAAGAGACCCTGTAATATTCACTGGAAATCTTGATGCAAGGAGAGATTTTACTGATGTAAGAGACACAGTAAAAGCCTACTGGCTTTCATTAGAAAAGGGAGATGAAGGAGAGGTCTATAACATAAGTTCTGGCAAGGCCTATTCAATAAAAGAGGTGCTTAATATACTTCTGAGATACACAAATAAAAAAATTGAAATTAAGCTGGACGAGGAAAGATTAAGACCTTCGGATGTCATGCTTCTTATTGGGGATAGCACAAAATTTAGAGAAAAAACAAAATGGAAACCAGAAATTCCATTTGAACAGACACTTCAAGATCTGCTTAACTGGTGGAGAGAAAGAATTTGAGAGCTCTTATCACAGGGATTACTGGCTTTGCTGGAGGCCACTTAAAAGAATTTTTAAGAAAAAAATATATCGATGTATTCGGAATTGCAGATCCAAAGTTCCCCTCCGACAAGAAGGGAATTTATGTTCTTGATATCAGAAAATTTAAATCTTTAAAAGCAATTATTAAAGATTTAAAACCAGACCTTGTATTCCACTTTGCTGCCATATCAAATGTAAGTAAAAGCTGGCTGAATAAAAGGTTAACCTTTCAAACCAATTTTTTTGGAACCCTTAACCTCCTCGAAGCAATCAAGCATACTTCACCTGATTCAAAGATTCTTCTTGTTGGATCAGCAGAAATGTATGGAAATGTTCCACAAGTTAAACAACCCATAAATGAAAAATTCCCGATAAATCCGGTAAATCCATATGCCACATCAAAAGCAGCCCAAGAACTCCTTGGCAAACTCTATCTTAATGGAGAAGGACTCAACGTGTATTTTGTAAGATCATTTAACTATACAGGACCTGGACAGAGCGAAAATTTTGTTTGTTCTGACCTTGCCAGACAGATTATATTTATTGAGAAAGGATTATCTCCTCCTGTTATAAAAACAGGAAATTTAGAAATTAAAAGAGATTTTTCTGATGTTAGAGATGTAATCAAAGCTTACTATCTTATACTCACCAAAGGGAAAAGAGGAGAAATCTACCAAACATGCTCTGGTAAAACTTACAGAATAAGAGAAATTCTTGAAATACTCCTATCTTATACAGATAAAAAAATAAGAATAATAGAAGACACGAAGAAAAAGAGAAAGCATGACATACCTGTTCTCCATGGGGATTTCAATAAATTGAGAAAAGATACAGGCTGGAAACCTGAAATTCCAATTGAAAAAACATTACTGGATTTAATCAACTGGTGGCGAGTTATAGTGTGAAACTCCTCGTCACAGGAGGAACTGGTTTTTTAGGAAAAAGATTGTGCTTTGCTTTACACAGAAAAGGATATAAATTAAGAATTGTAGCTAGGGATATAACAAAAATAAAAGACTTTCCTGAAGAATTGGAAATTGTTTTTGGAGATATTCGGGATAGGGAAATAATAAATAAAACAATCGATGGAATCGATGGGATATTACACCTCGCAGCTCTTGTGAAGAGCTGGGTAAAGAACAAAAAGGAATACTATGAAATAAATGTCCAAGCATTGCAAAATTTATTGAACATCTGTGAACAAAAAAAATTAAAGTTCCTTTATGTGTCAACTTTTTTCGTATCCGGACCAACAGGAGATAAAATTTTCAATGAAGATGATTTCAAAGAAAGAGTTAAATTTTTCAACGAATATGAAAGAACAAAATATCTGGGATATGAGATTTCAAAAATACATAAAAAAAAAGGAAACCCAATAATCATTGTTTTCCCTGGAATTATATACGGACCCGGAGAGCTTACCGACGGCAATTTTATCGTAAAACTGATTTTAGACCATATACAGGGAAATCTTCCTGGAATGATAGGAAAGGGCAAATATTTGTGGAACTTTGTTTATGTGGATGATGTTGTGGAGGGAATAATTTCAGCATGGGAAAAGGAAAAATTTGGGGAAGAATTCATCCTGGGAGGAGAAAATACGTTAAATAAAAATGTGTTTGAAATATTAGAAAAATATACAGGAATAAAACCTCCTAAATTGAAAATTCCTCCAGCAATTGCCTATTCCTTTGGTATCGTTCAGTATCTTTATTCAGAAATAACAAACAAACAGCCAAAATTTATCCACAGGGATGTTAAACTGTTGACAAAAAATTGGGCTTATTCTTCTGAAAAAGCTGAAAAATTGCTTGACTATAAATGGAGATCGCTTGAAGAGGGCTTGAAAGATACAATTGAATGGATTCAAGACGAGGTGATTAAACTTAATGATGAACGCTAAATTTTCAGAAGATCTAAGAAAAATAATCCACATAACAATGGGAGGCTTCGCATTATTGCTAAGATGGCTGGAATGGTATCAGGCAGCATTTCTTGCTCTGGTCGCTTTAGGGTTTAATCTCACCATATTAAAAAAAATAGGAAAAGATAAAATTTTCAGAAAAGAAGAGTTAAAAGGAATAGGAGGGATTATATTTTATCCTCTCTCGGTGTTTATCTTAATCATCCTTTTTAGAAATCATCTTCACATAGCAGCAGCTGGATGGGCAATGATGGCTTTAGGGGATGGAATGGCCACTTTAATTGGAATTCACTTCGGTAAGAAAAAAATCCCCTGGAATAAAGAGAAAAGCTATTTAGGAACTATTATCTGTTTTATATTCGGGTTCGCTGGAATGAGTTTTTTTATATGGTGGGTTGGAGCAAGATATGAAGGAGTTTTAAACAGTTATTCTTTGTTCATTGTTCCTTTTTTAGGGGCGATTTTTGCCTCATTCATTGAATCTCTTCCCATCAGAATTAACGATAACCTACTGATACCCATTTCATCTGGAATATTTCTGTATGTTCTGCTTTTAGCCGACCCTTTTATTTTTTCTCTGAAGAAAGACATTTTAATCTCTAATTTTTTAACTGGGATATTCATTAATTTAATTTTCGCAATTTTAGGAATTGCAATCAGAGGTGTGAGTATTTCCGGCTTTATATCTGGAATTTTTGTTGGGACTGGCATTTATACATTTTTAGGTTTTTCAGGGTTTTTAATTCTCCTTTTATTTTTTCTTATCGGAACAGTATCAACAAAGATAGGACTTAAAAAAAAGGAAAAATTACACATAGCTGAAGAAAGAAAAGGTGCAAGGTCCTTCAAAAATGTTTTCGGAAAGGGATTTGCTCCCCTTTTTTTCAGTTATTTAGCATTTTCTTATTCAAAAGATCTGTTTTCCATAGCATTTGTATCATCTCTTGCCACAGGGACTTTTGATACCGCATCATCTGAACTCGGAAAAGTATTTGGAAAAGAGACCTATTCAATTTTAAGTTTAAAAAAAGTCACGGCAGGTGAACCAGGAGGATTCTCATTGGAGGGGACTCTCTTTGGAATTTTCTCTGCCTTACTGATTTCTTTTGTATCTTTTTACATTGGACTCATCAATAGCATTTCAATTCTAATCGTTCTTATATCCTGTCTTTTAGCAAATTTTTTTGAAAACATTATAAGCTCAACCATTGAGGTAAAGGGAATAATTTCAAATGAAATAACAAACTTTATAAACACACTTTCTGGTGGTTTGATTTCAATTTTCATTTTCTCTCTTGTCAAATGAAAAAAATAAAACTCTACTTAGAGTTTATGAGACCCTTTACCTTAATAGCTCCATTTTTGGGTTTTCTTTCTGGAGGAATTTGCTCCTGGGGAGCCTATCCTAAGACTCCTTTTCAATGGAGTTATTTATTTTATTTAATTCTGGGCTCGTTTATGGCAGCAATATTAAATGGAGCATCAAATGGGTTGAATCAGATTTTTGATATAGAAATAGACAGGATTAACAAGCCAAAAAGACCGCTCCCATCGGGAAGACTATCATTAAAAGAAGCTTATGTATTTTCAGTTTTCCTTTACATCCTTGCATTTATAATGGCATGGTACGTATCCCCTGAAGGCAGAAAAGAATGCTTTATCCTGGTCTTAATTGCTGCTTCGATGACTTATATTTATTCAGGTTATCCATTCAGAACAAAAAGATGGGGAATTCCAGCCAACATAACGATTGCTCTCCCGAGGGGAATCCTTCTTAAAGTAGCTGGCTGGTCCTCTGTAAAATCGATAATTGGAGTGGAACCCTGGTTCATAGGCCTTATATTTGGACTTTTTTTGTTAGGAGCAACATCAACAAAAGACTTCGCTGATATCGAAGGGGATAAAAAAAACAACTGCATAACTCTTCCAGTTAAATATGGCGTTAAAAAGGCAGCATGGATGATATCGCCTTTCTTCATACTTCCCTTCTTTTTAATCCCGCTCGGAGCAAAATTTAGGGTACTCACAGGAAATCCTTTTCTTTTAACTATTCTTGGGTTTTCCCTTGTCCTATGGGGATTTTATGTAGATTATCTAATTCTTAAAAAACCTGAAGAATTAGCCATCGAGGAAAACCATATATCATGGAAACACATGTATATGATGATGTTCTTTGCCCAAACAGGCTTTGCCCTCTCCTATGTCTTTTAAAATGAGACAATGGTTCCTTGAGCGATAAATCGACGAGCATCTAAATCGCTTTTAATTTTTCTTGACATTAGTGCAATATGTTTTTATACTCTTTAAAACTTTTTTAGGAGGTAAAAATGAACTTGATAGATAGGGTTCAGGAAGTTCTTTTTAAGCCTAAAGACACATGGATAAAAATTAAAGAAGAGCAGATTACTATATCACAGTTATTTACAAGTTATGCGGTTATTTTAGCTGCGATCCCGGCTGTGGCAACTTTTATAGGTTCCTCATTGATCGGATATTCATTCCTGGGATTAAAATACAGAGTTCCTGTAGGTTCAGCTTTTCTTATAATGATCTTCTCTTACATAATAGGATTGATCGGTGTTTACATAATCGGATCGATAATTAACTTACTGGCACCAAGTTTTAGCTCAATCCAGAATAGTTTAAATGCAATGAAAATTGCAATTTTTTCATTCACTCCCGCATGGATTGGAGGGATTTTTAACATAATACCTCAACTTTCACCCATTGGTTTACTTATAGCTCTTTATGGACTTTATCTTCTATATTTAGGAATTCCTTCTCTTATGGAAACTCCGAAAGAAAAAGCTCTTGGTTACACAATTGTTGTGATACTAATTTCAATTGTAGTTTTTGTAATTGTAGGAATTGTAGTGGGAGCAATAGGCGCTTCTTTTTACTCAGTTAAGAGGTTTTATTAAAAAGTTTCAGCAAATCTTTGTAAGATTTTTCAGGTTTTTCAATTATCGTTCTACCAATAATTATATAATCTGCACCAAGTTCTATTGCCTCAAGAGGAGAAAGAACTCTTTTCTGGTCATCTTGAGGAACTTTCTCAATCCTTATCCCAGGGGTGGCAACTAAAAAATCATCTCCTAAATTTTTCTTTATAATTTCAATCTCCAGGGGTGATGAAATAACTCCATCTGAACCTGATTCTTTGGAAATCCTTGCAAGGTTTAAAACCATCGACCCCACATCTTTTTCTATTCCGATCTCTTTCAAGTTTTTCTGTTCCATGCTCGTAAGTATTGTCACTGCCATTATCAATGGTCTGGGAATTCCTGAAATCTCAGCTTGATTCTGAGCTGCCTCTGAAGCTTTCATAAGCATTTCTTTTCCTCCGAGCGAATGAACTGTCATCATGGAAACTCCCATTTTTGTTGCTTCTTTTACTGCATTAAAAACTGTGTTTGGTATGTCATGAAATTTCAAATCAAGAAAAATTTTCTTATTTTTTTTCTGTAGCTTTTCAATAATTTTTCCTCTTGAGGAAAGGAATAATCCAGGACCTACCTTAAAAATTTCGATTTCTTCAAGAAAATCAACGATTTCTAAAGCTCTCTCAATTCTCTCAACATCAAGAGCTACGATTACCCTTTTAATCAATTCTTTCACTTTTAAAACTCCCGATGAAATTTTCTATTCTTTCTACAGAATTTCTTTCACAAATTTCCTTTAACTCATCTATAATTCTCTTACAGGCATAGGGATCTACTAAGTTTGCTGTTCCTATTTCAACTGCTTTAGCTCCAACACATAAAAACTCCATAACATCCTCACCGGAAAAGATTCCTCCTATACCAATAACAGGAATCTGTACTGCATTTATAACCTGATAAACCATCCTCAAAGCTACTGGCTTAATCGCTGGGCCTGATAAACCTCCAAATAAACTGCCAAGCCTGGATTTTTTTTCTTTCCAATCAACTGCCATCCCAAGGATTGTGTTGATAAGAGATATACCATCAGAGCCAGCCTCCTCTGCGGAAATCGCAACAGATTTTATATCCCCTGCATTGGGTGATAATTTTGTAATGATTGGCTTTTCTGTAACCTCCCTTACAATTTTTACAACCCTGTAAGTCCAATCTGGTTCCATCGCAGGACACATCCCATCTTTTTTTATATTTGGACATGATATGTTCAATTCAAATCCTGAGATTCTTTCCTCTTTTTTAAAGAAATCCACAACTTCTGCATACTCTTCATCAATATCACCACAGACATTTATCAGGATTTCTGTGTTAAATTTTTTTAATTCTGGAAAAACTTCCTCATAAAATCTCTTGACTCCAATCCCCTGAAGCCCTATCGAGTTTAAAAGTCCAGAGGGAGTTTCAGAAAGCCGGGGTGGAGGATTCCCTTTCTTTTCATTTAAAAAAAGCCCCTTGACTATAACTCCTCCAAGGATTGAGAGGTCATAAAAAGGTAAAAATTCGATTCCGTACCCAAAAGTTCCACTCGCAGTTAAAATCGGATTTTTAAGCTTTAAAAATTTTAAATCTACGGATAAATCTACCATACTATCTCCTCTGATTTGAACACAGGTCCATCAACACATGCTTTTTTAAAACACTCTTTTCCATTTTCTCTAATCCTTACAGCACACCCCCAGCATGCTCCAAACCCGCACCCCATTATAATCTCAAGAGATATTAAGCTTTCTATGTCAATTCTTTCAGAAAAATAAGAGACCTTTTTGAGCATCTCTACTGGTCCACATGAATATATAGAGGAGATTTGTTTCTTTTTAACAATCTCTTCGATGAAATCTATTACCATGCCTTTTTTCCCGAAGGAGCCGTCCTCGGTTACATAGACAACATTAAAGCTATTTTCTTCTAATTCCTCCATCAAGGGAATATCTTCCTTTGCTTTTCCGCCATAAATTAACACAAATGGTATTCTATGTTCATACATCTTTTTAGCCAAATAGAAAATAGGAGATATGCCCCTTCCTCCTGCAATCAATAAAACTGACTTTTTCTTTTCTTCAGGATAAGAAAACCCATTCCCAAATGGACCGAGAATTCTAACCCTTTCTCCTACTTTTTTAAAAAATAAAATTTCAGTTCCAATTCCAACTCTCTGGAAAAAAAACTTTAAGGAGGATTCTTCGAAATCCATCACTGCAAGAGGTCTTCTTAAAAGAGGAAAATTCTCCTGCACTTTTACCATAAAAAATTGCCCTGGTTTTAATTCGATTTTATCAAAAGGAATTTTTAAAGATAAGCAGCAATATTTATTTGACCAGATTTTTTTCTCTATTATTTCAGCTTCAAACTCATAAATCATTTATCTTTAAAGTTTTCACTGAATAATATCCATTTCAACTTATAAATGTCAATTTTTCCATAAAATAGTTTTTCAAAAATCTATTTTACGATGGCTTCTTCACCAGTTTTCAATTTATAGATAATTTTAAGAGGGCAGATTTCTCATCAGATAATGATATCTTAATGCTTCACCCAATTATTATCTTCTAAATTCATCTTTTACATTTATAAAGGAAGGATTATTTAATGCCTATCAAATTTTTAAGGGCTGCATATTAAAATTTGAAAGAATTATATATTTGCAAAAAATAAAAAAAATTATAATATAAATTAAATGGGGCTGTAGCGCAGCTGGGAGCGCGCATGACTGGCAGTCATGAGGTCGGGGGTTCAAATCCCCTCAGCTCCACTTAATATTTTTTCAACCAAGTAAAATTATGCTTATTTTATCATTGTCGTTTTAAAATATTTTCAAAACAACGTGTTTAAATAGGAGGATAATAGGAGGTCTTTTAGTATGTAAGGACAATACCATCTCCAAAATAACAAAGTAATCAAAAATATATAAATGAAATTTCTCCTTATATACAAAGTTATATTGAAGCCGCACTGTATTTTAGGAAATTTAATTTCTAAGGATGTGTAAAAAAACTTTTAGCTCACCAATCTTTGTCAATTACTCAGAGATACTTACATTTAACATATTAGAGCGGAGTTGAGAAATTGAAAAAAATGATAAAAAAAATTGATTTTTTTAACAAAGAATAATATATTATAAAAAAGAAAAGATAGCTTGAAAGGGAGAGACATAATGTTTGTTCAAAGTAATTCGGATATAACACAAAAATGGAGGAATGTTTGAACCACTTCGAATATAAACCCAGATAAAGCTATTTCCTAAAAATGAAGAGTTCAAGATGAAATATTTATTAATAGTAATCATGGCAATTATTGCAATTATCGGCTGGCTTAAACCGAGGGTAATCCCTTCATGGCTCACAATCGCTATGGTATTCCTGATAATTTTAGGAGCAATTATTCAATTTGTTATTCAGAGAAAGGAATATATGGATAAAGAGATCTCAAAGTATGCAGGCAAATTGGAAAATAAATCAAAAACGATCTTATTAGACCCGCAAGAAAAGCAATACCCTCAATTTGAATTTGGTGATTCAGGCGCAATTCTTGACTATAGAGGCCCTGAGGGATCACCTTTATTTAAAATCTTTGAAGATAATTGTCTTACTATCTGGACAGAAAATGGGAATTTAAAGATTTCTACCATAATCCGAAATAAAAAGGGTGAGGTGGTTGCAGAACTTCTAGCTAATGAATGGAAGATAAAAAAGGAAAAGGCATTTGATCGAAATTTTACAAAGGATGCTTTAGAAGTGAAGGATGAAACAGGAGATATTGTTTTACAGATTAGAGTTAAGGACAACCGCGTTCAGTTCCAAGGAAAATTTTATGATGGAAATGGTCAGGGCATAGCGTTTGGGAAGATAGATACGCCACAAGGTGCCGGGGGCATAATCGAAATTACGTGTCCAGATCATCCTATTTTAGAACTTAAAATTAAACCAATATTTAAATATCCTAGTGAAATGCATCTGGGAAAACTTCTTTAGTTAAACGGAAACGGCATCTAGCATGGCACAAAAGTCTCACTCAAATTCTTCCAACTTCTTTTATGCCGATCATGATATGCAATAGCGAAAAATAAGGAATAATTAAAATGGAAAAAATGGTTTTAAAAATATTTCTGATAGAAATTGAGCGACAATGTAAATTTGCAATTACTGCTATAGATGAAATAAAATCTGGATTATTAAACATTAATTCCGATATAGTTTGGTATGCGATACAAAATTTCTTAGTAGCTATTGGTAATATATCTAAAATTTTTTGGCCATCAAAAAAAGAATCTCAAAAAAGGGGAGAAGAATTGAGAAAAAGTTTAGGTATCGAAGATAATTCTCCTATACATCCAAGGAATTTTAGGAATCATTTTGAACATTTTGATGAAAGATTAGAAACTTGGATCATGTCATCTAAAAGACATAATTTTGTTGATTCAAATATTGGTCTATCTAACATGATAGCTGGAATAGATACAGAGGATTTTCTTCGTAATTTTGAAGATACGACTTGGGCGCTTACTTTTAGAGGAGATAAATATGAATTGAAACCTATAATTAACGCTATTTATGACCTTTATCGAAAGGTTTTGATTGAAACAAATAAGCCATGATAGGAATAATATTTCGCCGGTGGCTAACATTGGATAAAAGAGAAATTGAAGATTTACCCGAATCCCGACATATCGGGACTACTTTTATCCCGAAGACATATACATAATGAGTGTGATTAATTTGTAGGGAATCATAGGAATTTTAAGGAATTTAAAAGAACTTAAAAAGTATAGAAAAATCACTTCAATACTATTTTTTCTTTTTTTAAGGAGTTTAGTATCAATCTATCATAATTTCAACAAAATTATGTAAAATTTATAACAATGATTTTATGTCTGAGCTTTATATTTATATAAGAACAAAAATATAAATCTTCAGTGTAATTATACTATAGATTTAAACAATGTGCTGGCTAGTTAATTTTTAATTAGTCTGTTTAGTATAAGAAAAGAGGATAGAGCTAATAGATTTAAAAAAACGACAATGAGAAAAAATTGATTTTTAATCAGGAATAATTATATAAAAATAAAGAAAAGGTATGGCAGAAGATGCATGGGGAGATAAAGTTAGTAAAAAAATTAATGTGGATATTTATAAAAAAGAAATGTATTCTAAATTGTTTAAATATAAATAAATTGGGTAAAACAGCGAGCAATGAAAGTATTTAAATAGAATCGCAATATTTATAATTAAAATGCAAAAATTAACAAGCGAATGTCCTATATGCAAGAAGCCGCATTATGGAAATTTAGGGGAGCATATACGTTCTCAACATAGTGAAAAAGAATTTAAGGAATCAGTATTGAAGGCGAAAGAGAAAGGAATACCAGATCCAGAAATTGGCACATTGTTTGGAATTACTTTCAGACAACTGGAAGAAATTATCACCGAAGCATATGGAATCAATATTTCGGTTCTCACAAAACTCAGGAAGATAAAATATTGGGAACCTAAAAATTTTAGAGAAGATACTACAACTGTTTGGAGTTTTAAACAAAGAGGAGATTGGGCAACGCATGATGGAAGATATAGAGGAAACTGGGCGCCG
This sequence comes from Acidobacteriota bacterium, assembly GCA_040756905.1. Taxonomy (NCBI): domain Bacteria; kingdom Pseudomonadati; phylum Acidobacteriota; species Acidobacteriota bacterium. The sequence continues at coordinate 11,663 of JBFLYD010000009.1, read as the reverse complement.
TACATACCAAGGAATGTAATCTTGAAATATTCAAAACCTGGAGATATTGTTTTGGATTATTTCGTCGGAGGTGGAACTACAGCAGTAGAGGCGAAGTTACTTGGTAGAAGATGCATAGCTAGAGACATCAACCCAGCATGTATAGGTTTAACCTTAGAAAATTTAAAATTTTCACCTCCAACAACACTATTTCCTTTCTCCATCTATGAACCCGATGTTTCAGTAAGTGATGCAAGGTCTCTCTCTCATATATCAGATAATAGTATTGACCTTATTTGTGCTCACCCTCCTTATGCAGGAATCATTAATTATAGTTCTAGCGTTGAAGGTGACTTATCAAAGCTTGGTGTTAAAGATTTTTTAAAGGAGATAAAAAAAGTTGCAAGTGAAAGTTACCGTGTCCTTAAACCTAGCGGAAAATGCGCAATTCTTATCGGAGATACCAGAAAACATAAACATGTTATTCCCATAGGATTTCAAACAATAAATGTTTTTTTAGAAGCAGGGTTTAAAATAAGGGAATTGGTGATTAAACGCCAGCATAATTGTAAAACTACTGGATTTTGGTATGAAAAAAGCACAAAATATAATTTCCTCCTTTTGGCCCACGAATATCTACCAATTTTTGAAAAACCCGAGTCACTTGCCCCCTCCTTAGCCTTAAGAGAAGAGAGCTTAGATTATGGAGGTGTTATTCCTGCATTTGAAAAAATACCCTTGAAAAAAATAGATGAACTTGAAACTACCACGGTATGGCTATTTCCTGAGAGAGATTTGGAAGAGCGTTTAAACAAAAATGTAATTAATAGGTATTCAATTGGAGGTAAATACTCAACTATAAATTTTAATGTCAATTTTGAAAATCAGGCATCTTTTACTAAAGAAGATGGGAAAAAGAAGATAGACCTGCTTTTTATAAAAGCAACATTTTTGAACAATAACCCTTTAAAGCCAAACATTGAGCACTATTTAGAAGAAATAAGACAGACCGTGATACAAAGCTTACCTAATGTTAACAAAGGTGGATTTTTAGTAGTCCAAACGCAGGATGTAAGAATGGATGGATTTATTGAACCTCTTGGCAAAAGAATAGTAGATCTAATCGTCTCTGACAATTTATGGTTAAAAGAAATTGTAGTTGTAGCTCAAGAAGAACAAAAAACTGATAATGAAATCAAAGAAGTAGAAAAAGATAATAATTTGAAAATAACACATCAATATCTACTTATTTATGAGGTGGTAAAATGAGAGTAAGAAAAGCAAAGGCAAAAGAAAGGAAGAATGGTACATGGTATATTAGATGCCCTGTATGTAAATCTCGAATTGACTTAGATGAGTGCCCTATTCCTGGTAGCATGACTTTTAATGTCGAGTTTTGTTATGAATGTGGAGCAGAAATTGAGGTCTGTCCACCCTCATCCGTACAAGAGGAGGTAAAATATTGAAATTATTTAAATTATTGGTAGCAATTTACTATTACATAAAGTCATCTTATAAAATTTGGAGAGTTAGACGCTTTCAAGAAGATGAAGTCGTTTATACTACAAAAACAAATATTAAAATTGCAGTTTACCCTGGCAGAAAGTCAGAATCCCCTTACGATTTCATTGTAAAATTCCAAGAGCCAAACAAACGAGAACGCACCCCCGCTCATGTTCACTTAATTGTAGAGATGTATGTCAAACATGCTCATAGTTCTTTATTAACTTTGAAACTTAAAGACCATATCTTGGCAATGCTCAGTCAAATAAAACCTGTAAATTCATTTCCACCAAGCCTTCAGTTTTTCAAAGCAGAGCATATCGAACCATTCAAAGAATTAGATAAAGTGGGAGAATTTTCTGTAGAATTCCTGCTTGTCGTGACAGAGCTTATGGCTATACAAGAGAAAACCAATTATCCAGAAGGCTCCTTAACAGAAAGTTTATACAAAGATTTTATGGCTAAAGACAGATTTTCCGTAATCCAAAAAGCGGTATTAAAAAGGTTGAGATGATATAATTAAAGAATTAAAAATAAGCCGGGGATAATATCTTACGCTATTAGATGCAACACTATCATTAAAATTCTCTTCGCCGAATTTGGCAATGCGAAGAACATTTTCCAATATTCTCTCTAAAATATAATTTTTGAATACAACTTTATTTTTCAGGCACCCACAGACTTTGTTGATAATCTGAGCTTTAATTTATAAGAAATTATAGGAATTTTGTGCATATTCATATGCTTTTAAAAGAATAGAAAAATCCTTCTCAATATCTATAAATTTAGGGAATTTAGCAGAAAAGAAATATTTTTAAAATAATTAATAGATGTAGAAGAAAATTGCATCATGTTTTTGTGAGGTAAAAATGGGTCACAAGTAAGGCAAACGATGAAAAAATAAAAAAATAGAAATACAAAACTGAATAAAATGAATAATTTATTTCTCGCCTTTAAGGATGCAGGCGATTCCAGAGCTTAAATTTTTTAAATAAATATTTTTTAATTTCTCTTCTTTTAATAACTCAATAATTTCTTCCCGATCGAAAAAACCTATTATTGATGATGAAAGATATTCATAGGAAGCTTTTGAGCCAGAAATTAAACCTCCTATTAATGGGACAATCTTTTTAAGATAGAATTTATAAACTTTTGCTAAAAAACTTTGTTCAGGAAGTGTGAGCTCAAGGATCAAAAGCACGCCACCTTTCTTTAGCACTCGTATCATTTCTTCTATGCCTTTTTTTACATCAAGAAAATTCCTCAAGCCAAAGCCAATGGTCACTGCATCAAAGGTTTCATCTCTGAAAGGAAGATTAAAAGCATCACTTCTCTGAAGGGTTATATTTTGACAAAGGTTTAAGTTGTCTATCTTTCTCAAGCCTATTTTTAACATATCTTCAGATATATCAATTCCTATAATCTTTGCTTTTGGACCTTTTTTAGCAAGGGTAATAGCTAAGTCACATGTTCCTGCACAAACATCCAGTATTTTGTAAGATTTAGAAAAGCTTAAAAGTTCTGCCAGTTTCTTTCTCCACCTTCTATCAGCATTCAGACTCAGGATATGGTTTAAAAGGTCATACTTATCAGCAATTAGAGAAAACAATTCATCAGTTTTTTTCTTTCTCATCTTTCTAAATTTACAAAGACTAAGAGGATACCAAATTACAATAAATCAAGTAAAGATTCGAACAGGAGAAATTAAAACAGTCTCTCTAAACCGGAAGGGAAAACCAAAAACCCTGGTTTAAATAAGAGGACAATCTGGGTGTTTATGTTTATTATAGGGTCATAAGAGGCCAATGTTTATAGGGTCAGATCTTCATTATTCGTTTAAAATTAATTATTATTTTTTATCATATTTTTTTGGAAAATACATTGAATCCGATTAATGAAATATTTAAATAATGAATAATGAAGATCTGACCCCCCTTGTGCCTGGCTTATTTGAGGGTTTTCTCAAATGAAAATGAAATAATGCAGCTTTGATTTTTAACATCATAAACTTAATTGCATAAATAAATTAATCAAATAGAAAAGAAGTTAAGTCTTTTCAATCATGTCAGTAAGAAAAACTTTTGATGGAAATATTCGTATTAATAAATTAGAATAATTAATTGCTAAAAACTCTAATAAAAAAGAGGAAGCTGGTGAATTATCTTTTAAAAAATATTTTATAAAGGAGGATTGGATGAGGAAACCAATTTTAATAATTTTTTTGATATTTTTTATCATAATAATTGCTACAATCGCATCATTCATAATAATTGGCTTAAAGGAAGAGGTAACGGTAAAAAAAGATAGCTACCTTATTATAAGCATTGGCGGTGACATTCCTGAAGAAATAATCGATTATGGAGGATTTCCTATATTTGAAAAACCTCTTACAATAAAGGATTTACTGGTCAACATAAAAAAAGCAAAGGATGACAAAAAAATTAAAGGAATCTATCTAAAGATATATCCTTTAAGAATTGGATGGGCAAAAGCCCAGGAAATAAGAGATTATCTTGAAGATTTTTCAAGCTCTGGAAAAAAAATTGTAACTTTCCTCGAGACAGGAGGAAATCTTGAATATTTTATAGCTTCTTGCTCAAAAGTAAATCTTTTGCCCACTGGATTGCTACTGATAAAGGGATTCGCATCAGAATACATCTTTTTCAAAAATACTCTTGATAAGCTTGGAATAAAAGCAGAGCTCGAACACATAGGAGATTATAAAACAGCATCCAATACTTTTACTGAAAATAAGTTCACCAACGCCCATAGAGAAATGGCAAATTCTCTTTTAGATGATTATTATGAAAGATTCCTAAGGGAAATATCTAACTCAAGGAAAAAAGACTTAAAAGAAATAAAAAAGATAATAGAGGAGGGACCATATCTTCCTGAAGATACATTAAAAAATGGACTTATCGATAGATTAGCCTATGAGGATGAAATCCTGAACGAAATAAAAAAAGAAGGGTTTGACTTCATTGATATAAAGAAATATTCAAAAGTTAAATTTCCTCTAACGGGAAAAAAGAAAATAGCAATTGTTTATGGGCTTGGTGCTATCGATATAGGAGAAAGTGGAAAGGATTCTATTTTCGGTGCCCCCCTTATTGGATCGGATACTATGACAAAGATTTTAAATAGGGTAAAAGATGATAAATCCATAAAAGCAGTAGTATTAAGGATTGACTCTCCAGGAGGCTCAGCCATTGCTTCTGATATAATTTTAAGGGCTGAGCTTACTTTAAAAGAAAAAAAGCCTCTCATCGTATCAATGTCTGATTTAGCGGGCTCTGGAGGATACTGGATATCGCTTGGTTCTGACTACATTATAAGTCAGCCTTGGTCTTTTACCGGTTCCATCGGGGTTATCTACGGGAAATTCAATCTGAAGGGATTCTACGATAAAATAGGAATAACAAAAGAAATCATAAGTAGAGGAAAATATGCAGAGCTTTTCTCTGATTACAGGGAATTTTCACCAGAAGAAAAAGGGAAAATAATCGAAGAAATGAAATGGATTTATGAAACATTCCTGAAAAGGGTCTCTACATCAAGAAATATGAAAATAGATGAGATCGATAAAATTGGAAAGGGAAGAGTCTGGACAGGAGAACAGGCAAAAAAATTAAAATTGATAGATGAGGTGGGTGGTGTTTTGAAAGCCATTGAGATTGCAAAATCCAAAGCAAAGATCCCAAAAGAGGAATCGGTAGTTATTGAATTTTTTCCAAAAAGAAAAACTCTCTGGCAGCTTATTTTCAACTCTTCAGAGGGGGAGACTCATCTAATCAATGTAGATTTGAAACATTTCTTTGCAATCCCATTTTTAAAATCGAATGTTTATTCAAAAGCATTGGCGATAATGCCATGGATTATATCGATAAATTGATCGATGATTTTCAGGTCGATATTTTATGGAATTAAGAGGAGTCTCAGGTCAAAAAAAATTATACTCTGGCTCTATTTAATTAATCTTTCGTTTTCTCTTTTTTTAGTCACACCAATTTATTACATCATGAAACCTCTTATAACAAGAACTCATTATAGCGATTTATTCCTTCGAGATTTTCCAATGGAATTTCTAATTGACTTTAACTTTAATTATCCAAAATTCTTTCCCCTCTACAAAAATATCCTGATAATTTCTGGGATCGTATTTCTATTATTCCATGTATTTTTATCAGGCGGAATTTTAAAAACTCTCCTTAGAGAAGAAGAACGATATAACCTGAAAACTTTTTTCGAAGGATGTTATGATTATTTCTGGAGATTTTTTAAAGTTTTTCTTATCTCAATTCCATTCTATGCATTCTCATTTTTTCTTATAAGAAAATGGCTCTTTGATTTAATTTTAAAAAATTATAAATTGGACGAGAAACAATTTTTCTTCTTCAGAATTGGCATGGATATTCTATTCTTACTAACATTTTTTCTCCTCAATTTTTTATTCGACCTGACAAAAATAAAAATTGTCTACAATAACTCGAAAATTATTTTATTAGAATTATTCGATACATTGATATTTTTAATTAAAAATCTCCTTTCTTCTTTTTATCTTTATTTTACCCTTGGGTTAATCAACGCAATCTTTATCATTATCTATAATCTTTTATCCCCCATTTCCAGGGCATCAACATTTTTATCCATTTTGTCTGCTTTCTTTATTATGCAATTGCTTGTGATTTTGAGAGTATTTCTTAAACTAACATTCTGGTCTTCTGAATTCGAATTTTATCTTGAAGCTTTATCCGGAAAGCAATGAAAAATAACAAAAGATATGCAATGCTTATAGATTTGAGAAAATGTGTCGGTTGTCACACATGTTCTGTTGCCTGTAAAGCTGAAAATAGTTTTCCAGTAGGAGTTTTTGCATCCTGGGTTAAAATAATAGAAAAGGGAAAATTTCCCCATGTATCCCGTTCTTTTCTTCCGTTATCCTGCAATAATTGTGAAAAGCCTATATGTCTTACAAACTGTCCTGTCAAGGCAACATGGAAACGAGAGGATGGTATTGTAATGATAGATCAGCACAGATGCATAGGATGTAAATATTGTATTGCTTCATGTCCATATGATGCAAGGTTTGTAAACCCGCTAAAAAAATACGTTCAAAAGTGTACTTTCTGTCACCATCGCGTTGATGTAGGCTTAGTTCCTGCCTGTGTGGAAACCTGTATTGGAAGAGCAAGAATCTTTGGAGATATCAACGACCCAAACAGTTTAATATCTCAAACAATTTCCACCAATCCGGTTAATGTTATAAAACCCGAGATGGGAACAGAACCAAGAGTTTTCTACGTTGGATTAGATTTAGATGCAGCTGACCCAATAAAGGTCTGGAAGGTTCTGGAAGATTAACATGGATATTCAGGTAATTTATAACACTCCTTACTACATCCCTCTTGGAATATTTATTGCAACTTATTTTTATCTAACTGGGATAAGCGCTGGCTCTTTTGTGATATCTGCAGTTACAGTCCTTGGAGGAAAAAAAGAATATAAATCAATAGGAAAAATAGGGTCCATATTGGCTCCTGTATCCCTTCTAATAGCTCCAATATTTTTGCTAATAGACTTAGAACAGCCAATGAGATTCTGGCATCTGTATATATATCTTCAGATGACATCCCCAATTACATATGGAACATTTCTGTTGTCAGCTTATCCATTGAATGGAGTTCTCTATGCATGGGCTTTATTTGCAAATAAGGAAAAAACAGCAAAGATTCTTGGAATAACAGGGATTCCGCTTGCTATATGCACCCATGGTTATACAGGGTTTATTCTTGCTCTTGGAAAAGGAAGGCCTCTATGGAGCACAGCTTTGATGCCCACTCTATTCATTGTTTCAGCAATGGTATCAGGTATTGCGCTTGTAATATTAATCGCATCTTTTAATAATTTTTTCTTCACAAAAAGAAAAGATGTAGAAAAGGCAGAACAGGAGAAGAAATTAATATTGAATCTGGGAAAATTTATGGGTGCAACCATCGTTGCTGACCTCTTTTTAATTCTTAATGATATTCTGGTGCTTTTAACGTCTAAAACTGAAGAATACCATGTAGCACAGCTTCTTCTATTCGGAGAATTTAAATTTCTTTTTTTAGGGATTGAAATATTCCTTGGAAGCATCGTTCCTCTTTTTGTTGTGTTTTTCCCGAAAACTGGTCAAACTCTTAGAGGAAATGTTTTTGCTTCTCTGCTGGTAATGATCGGAGTATTTGCGATGAGATTGACTGTAGTTTATGCAGGTCAGAGTGTTCCATTGCATTGAAGAATTAAGCCATGAAAAGAAGAGATTTTATAAAAATAGGAGCAGCAGGAAGTAGCTTAATTTTACTATCAAGAATAAGCCCTTTAGAGTTAAAATTTGAGAAAAAACATATTTCTCGAACCACAGGAAGAACTCATGTGGGAATTCCAACTACATGTTTAAATTGTTATGCAAGATGTGGAATAATTGCTTACATTGAGGCTGATAGATTAATTAAAATCGGAGGAAATCCGGATCATCCAAACTCAAGGGGGAGAATGTGCGCAAAGGGGCACGCAGGGATTCAGATGCTCTATGATCCTGAAAGAATTTTACATCCCATTAAAAGAATAGGAAAAAGGGGTGAAGGAAAATGGAAGAGCATATCCTGGAATGAAGCTTACAGGGAAATCGCTATGAGATTAAAAAAATTATGGGAAAAAGGTCATCCTGAACGCTTTGTATTTCTCAGCACAAGAGATATTACAACTCAAGATTTTATAAAAAGATTTATGCATGCCTTCGGCTCGCCAAATGCTCTGGTAAATGTTTCCCTTACAAATAATAACAAAAGATTTGCTCAGAAAATAACGTGGGGAGCTCCATATGAAATTAATGATGTCTTAAACTGCAGGTATATGCTAAATTTTGGGTGCAACCCATTTGAAAACCATATATTGAGGACAAGCTTTGTCCAAAGAATTACGGAAGGAAGACTGACAAAAATTATTAAAGGAAAAGTATTCTATGGAGCAAAACTTGTTACTTTTGATGTAAGATGTTCTCAAACAGCAGGAAAAAGTGATGAGTGGTTTTCTCCTTTTCCTGGAACAGATGGCCTCATCGCTCTTACGATGGCAAACGTGATAATGCAAGAAAATCTTTATGATGAAAGTTTCTTAAAAAGATGGACGAACTATCCTGTTCAAGAACTTAAAAACCATCTGAAACAATTTACTCCAGAGAAAACTGAAAAAGAAACTGGCATCCATTCAGAAGATATAATAAGAATTGCATTAGAATTTGGCCAAAGCAAGCCTGCTACAACTATCTCAACTGGTGGTGTGAGTAAACATTTAAATGGAGTCTTAAATGAAAGGGCTGTAATATTACTGAACATAATTACAGGAAATATTGATATAAAAGGAGGATATTGTCTACCGAGATATTATGAGTTTTCAGAACCCCATCCAAAACCTCCTTCTCCAGAAATAAAAAGTAATCTTATTAAAAAAAATGGATATGAAGCACCATTTAACTTTATGGAGGAGGTAAAAGGGGAGGCTGGAAAAATCGAGGCTCTCTTTACCTATCAGGCTAACCCTGCTTATGAATTTCCTGATACTGACTCTACGATTGATGTCTTAAAAAATGAAAATCTTATACCATTTCATGTTAGTATCGATACTCATCTAACAGAAACTTCTGAATTGGCTGATATTGTACTTCCATCTGCGACATATTTAGAAAGATGGGAGTTAGATTCTCCTCCTTCATTGGAACTCATTCCTTTTGTTAGCCTGAGACAACCTGTTGTAAAACCCCTTGGGAAAACAAAATCTATAATGGAAATATTGATTGAACTCTCTGATTATTTGAATGGAAACATGAAAAAATATTTTTTCTTTGACCCTGAAGATTACCTTGCATCCCAGATTTCTGAAATAGATGAACTCATAAAAGAAGGTGGCCTTGACTACTTGAAAGACCATGGCTTCTGGGTTGAAACTAACGCAAAACCTGAATTCAGAATCTATGAAAGAAAAGGATTTGACACTCCTTCAAAAAAAATTGAAATATACTCAGAGAAACTTAAGGAAATGGGGTTAAATCCTCTTCCATCTTATGAACCTATACCAATCCATAAAAATATAATTGAAAAAGGAGAATTTGTACTCACTACCTTTCAATGGAATATCCACACTCATTTCCATACTGCAAATTCTCTATGGCTTTCTGAGATTGTTCATAGAAATCCAATATTGATGAATAAAGAAGCAGGAGAGAAGATGAACCTGAAAACTGGAGACACAATAAAAGTTACCTCAAAAATTGGTTCTTTAGAAGGAGAGGTTTTTTTGGTCCAGGGAATTCATCCCAATGTAATTGCAATATCTGATAATTGTGGCCATTGGGCTTACGGAAAAATTGCTCAGGCAAAAAAATTTAAAAGTGATGACCCTTTAACAGAGTTACTCTGGTGGGAGAAGGAAAGAAACGGGATTCATCCAAATCAAATAATTCCTGTAGTTTCAGATCCTTTAGGAGGTGGACAGGCTTTCAATGACACAACAGTTTCTGTGTATAAATTAGCAGAAAAAAAATCGCCGGGTTTTTTTGAAAAATATATTGGTTTCTTATTTGAAAAATAGGGAAAATTTTTTATGAAAATTCCTGTTTTAAATCTAAAAAATTCAATGATTGTGGGAATTGGAGGGATAGGATTATTATTGATGGGTGGATGGTATCTGGGAAAATATGCAACGAGTGAAAAATATTGCTTAAAATGTCATGCTACAGGTGAAACATTAAACATAGGAGTAAAATCAAAAATCCATCCTGATTACAAAATTGTAGGATGTACCGAGTGCCATTCAATGCATCTTCCTCTTTTTCCGTGGAATGTTCTCTTTGAGAGAGGGCACTCTGCTTACATATCAGATAAGTTAAGACTAAATCCCAACTGTGTAAGATGTCACTCGGATATATTCAAAAAACCTTTAGATAGTTACAAATATAATGTTTATAAAATAAAAATTGATCACGAATTTCATGTTGATTTTTTAAAAACAGGTTGTTCTGATTGTCATTCTAACATTGCCCATGATAAGTGGGCTACCCAAACAAATCGGCCAAACATGGAAGTATGTATGAACTGTCACAAAAAGGAAAGGGGAACATGTGAAATATGCCATCCAAAAAACACAATAAATCCGCCATTATCTCCCCATATAGTAAGAACTGAATGTAAAGGATGCCATCAAAATTATGAAGGAGAAGTAATTTCCTTTTCTGATAAAACATTTAAACACATTCCCCATATTCAAAAAGGAGTTGCCTGTAAAATATGCCACTCCAATGAAAAAAAACATGGTGAGATTCTTATCGAAAAGAAAGACTGTATGATTTGCCACCATTTTGATCCAAAAAGAATCTGTATGGAATGCCATAAAAGAAATGCCCTTCCCTCCCCACACCCAACTCATTTTGCATTAGAACTTAAATGTCAGAATTGCCACACGATGAAAAAAGAAATCGGCATGTTATTAAACAAGGAAGTATGCAAAAACTGTCATTAATGTCATCTTCACTAATGACATTCTGAACATTTGTTTTTATTCAAAAGAAAATTTTTTTCCTTGGTAAGAAAATGGCAATTGTTACAATTGAGGTCCGTGTCCTCTACATGAAACTGATGGGAGAACAATTTTGATTCGTATTTTATTTCTTTTGTTTTAAGTTCTCCATGGCAAACTTGACAATCTCTGTTGACTGTTTGATGGTGACATTTAGTACAGCCATTTAAACTTATGAACAAAACCTCTCCCTTCGGCTTTTCTTCATGTCTTCTATGACATTTTTCACATTCTATTTTACTGTTTATTATATGCGTTCTATGACTAAAATTTTTTCCGTGTATAATCCCTTGTTGACTTTCGATTCCTTGATGGCATCTAAGACATGAACTTCTGTAAGGAATTTCTTCCCAGTATTTTTCAGAAATTTTTTTACCAGATTTTCTAATGGTTTCATCAATTAGCTCATAAGTTTTATTTAGGATTTTCAATGAATAGTCCACATTGTATATTCCGATCCAAAGTGGCCATCGATTCCGATTCAAACCGGCCACTGATTCTGATTGAAAGTGGCCACCCATTCCGATTTATTCCGGCCACTTTTTCGATGAAATCAGAATTTGAAAAAG
>JBFLYD010000008.1 GCA_040756905.1 Acidobacteriota bacterium | reverse complement strand
TCCGACGAAAAGGTGTTTGAGCCCAGGAGACGAAATGTTTCCTTTTAGAAATAAAGGAGAAAACATGGGATAATAACTATTTAAAGCTCTTGACATAGGCAGCGCTTTCATACATGCGTTTGTATTAATTAATTTTTTAATAAGATAAAGTCTTTTAAAGGGGAAAGCAATAATAATTAAAACAGCAAAGTTAATTTTTATTTTTTCATTTTTTCCAGTTGAGCGATAATAGACCTTATATTTTGGGCTTCAGGATTTTGGGGGTCCAATTCTAAAAATTTTTTAAAGAATTCTATTGATTTTTCAAAATCTGCTTTATTTAGATGACAATACCCAAGTTTCAAATAAGGTTTTGGCCATTCTTTCTTTATTTTTGTAGCCAAATCAAAATATTTTATTGCTTCATCGACTTTTGAATGGGAGAAGAAAATCTCTCCAACGTTGTAAGCTAAAATAGAATCTTTTGGGGATATCTCCAGAGCTTTGGAAAAATTCTTCTGGGCTTCGTCCAAATCACCTTTTTTCAAGGCGCATTCTCCAAGACCCGTGAATGCCCTTCTTGCTGCCTCCTCATCTTTTTTATACTCCCCCTGTGTTTCTTTAATTTTATTTAAAACATATTGAAATTCCTGACAGGCTTTTTCAAGCTCTCCCTTTTCCATATAGATACTTCCGACATTCAGATGAACTTGGTAAATTTCAGGAAATTTAAAGGAGAACTCCTGGAAAACCTCTAAGGATTCGTCATATCTTTTTTCCTGCTGCAGTTTACTTCCTTTATCAAACATATCAAAAGCCTCTTTGTCTCCCTGAAGAGCTATAGCACCAGGAAGCTTTTTTAATGTGAAAGTTATCGGAGGGTTCTGGCGCAGTTGATGAACATTCATTTCAATGAATGAACTTGTGTATCCATTTTTTGTGGCTGTGATTCGCCAGATTCCTGAACCAAGTCCTCCGATTGCCCATGAACCATCTTTCTCTGATTTGGCATCAAGTTTTGTCTGGTGTTCGATGCTCTGGGCTACAATCAATGCTCCCTCGATAGGGTTTCCAGTGTCATCTACAACAATTCCGGAGATCCTTCCCTTTCCGAGACCTGCCTGAGAGAAGAGATAGGGTGAGATTGTGAAAAAAATTAATATGAATATAAATAAAGACAAACAAAATATATTTATTAAAATTTTCTTTAAATTTTTCATTCATTACCTCCCATAGGGGTCAAGTCTCAACATTTGACATTTACTTTTTTAAAGTTTTTACAACCAATTCTTTCATCAAATGTCAAATGTTGAGACCTGACCCCTTCTTTTACTTTAAATGAAATTTCCTCTTTTCCACTTATATTTCCATTCTTATCCTTAATTGTTATTTCAAGGATATAATCAGAAGGTTCAAGAGGTTTTTCAGATGAGGACAATGGTAATGGCAAACTGACAATTGGAGCTGGAACATCATCGAGTTTTTGAGGAGAAAACTTTACAGCCTCTTCCTCTCCTCTTTTTATTTTATAATTTATCTCGAAATCAAATTTTCCATTCTCATCAGGCTGGGAACCGAGAATAAAATAAAATATATCAAGGTTATCAAATGGAGAAAATTTATTTACAAACTTTGGTTCAATCTCAAGAACGCTGTAATGGAATAAATTTTTATAAATTTTTACCTCTGTATCTGCTTGAGAAATTCGTTTTAAAGATTTAACAAAGAATAATGGCGTGGTCGTGATTTTTCTTCTTAACGAACTTTGTGAAGGGAGTGAGAATTCTTCAAAAATCATTCCAACTTTTTTGAGGTCAACTGTTGTGATAGCAAGGCCTAATAGATATTTTCCCGGTTGAAAGATTGTTCCAACAGAATAGAAATTTTCCTCCTCAGGGTTGTACTCTTCTACTTTTTTCTCCTCAAAATAAGGAAGATATATTTCTTTAAAAATCTTTTTAACCTCTCCCTTTTCATCAATGGAATAAATTCTTAAAAAGAAATTCATGTTGCATACCAGTTTATCCTCTTTCTGTTCTTGTTCTTCTGGCTTTTTTTCTTTTTCCGGTTGAATTACAACAGGCTGAAAATTCAAATCTCCGTTCTTTATTTTAAAGAAAAAGTATGCAAAGTAATTTTCTCTTGATGGAAAATAAAGGGTTTTTGCGTAGTTTATCGGGATATCGAACCTTTCCTGTTTTGAGGGAAGATTTGCATCGAAAATCTGTGAGATTTCTTTTGGAATCTTGACAGTTTCCTCTTTTTTCTTTTCCTTTGCATAATTAATGCCTATGGAAAAAATTAAAAAAATTGCAATTGGAAATATTTTAATAAATTTTAAACCTCTCATCTTTCCTCCAATTAATAGGGGTCAGGTCTCAACATTTGACATTTGATGAAAGAATTGGTTGTAGAAGCTTTAAAAAAGTAAATGTCAAATGTTGAGACCTGACCCCTTCTCTTTACATCTTTAAAGGAAGTAATTTTTTTCTATCCTGATTTCCTGTGGAATTTTTTAAATTAATATAAACTGAATATTTTCCTTTTGCCAACCATTTTGTTACAGGAATTTTTGTTGTCCATTTTAAACCAATATCTTCTTCAATTTCGCTCTTTGTTAAAGAAAAGCTGTAGTCTTTATGAAATTCCCATATTTTTTCATCAGCATCATTTTTTATCTCAGTTACAATGTTCAAATCAGATTTATAACGATTTCCTTCTTTTACAAAATATATCTGGTTATATGGAACTTCAATGTTGATTGCTAAATTGCTGTTTAATTCTTTATTGTCTTCTTTCAAAAATTCCCAGCTAAAGTCAAAAAGTGATTTAAGTAAATTTATTCCCTTTTTCTCAAGCTCTTCTTTGTTTAATTCGTGCAGAAGAGCTATATTCGGGTCTGCAAGAGAATCAATTCCTCCTGGAAGCGCTTCGTAAATGTTGGTTATCAATCTATAATCTCCTGTTCCATCTACATCCACAAACTCTAACTTAATAATCTGATTTCTGTATCTTGTAAAGAGAGTATAATATATCCAGTATTCAGATGCTTTCTCTCCTAATGCTAATGTAGCAGATTGTTGACGACCCTCGATATTTTGCGCTGGAGGAGCATAAGGATCAAACCCCCTTCCTCCCATGGGATTTCTTACAACCTCATCAGGAGGTCCGAATAGTATGTAAATTTTTCCTCTGTCAGTGAGCCAGCCAGGCTTTCCAGCTTTGAATAGTTTGTTTGCTTCCTCAATTCTTCTGTAATAAGTCTCTTTATATCCTGGACCTCTTCTTTCCCAGAAGTCGTCAATAAATTTTTCCCTTTCAGATGGAGGAAGTTCAAGAAATATTTTACTTTCCTGTTTTGAAATTATGTATCTTACTTTAGAAAAGAAATCTTCGCTTTGCGGGTCGAGCCTTTTTTCAAGTTTTGCTGTAGCACAGGAAATAAAAAAGAGAAAAATTACAAGTATTATTAAGATAAAAAGAATTATTTTTTTCATTTTTTATCCCCCTTTCCCTTAATTTCTTTTATTAAATTTTTTATATTATCCTGATTAGGATTGATTTCGATTGATTTTTCAAAAGCTTTCAAAGCTTCTTCTTTGTTTCCAAGGTTGTAATAACATTCACCTATAAGGTTTAACAATCTAATGTCAGTCCCCTTTAACGAGAGGGCAATCTTGAAATTCTCAATGGCTTCATTGAATTTTGAAATTCCCCTGTAAGCCATCCCCAGAATTTCATAGAATTCATAATTTTTCTGTCCTTCAGAGCTGGACAAAGGTGAAATGAATGGAGATAATAAATCAATTACTTTATCAAAGGAGTTTTCTATTAAATAGATTTTTGCAAGCCCGATGGAGTATTGCAAGGAGTTTGGAACCTCTTTTAATGCAATTTCCATCGTCTCCTTTGCTTCTTTAAGTTTATTCATGTTTAAATACTGAATTCCCAATATGTAAAATAAAAATGGGTCATCTTCACTCTTAAAAGAGGTTTTGTAAGCCATCCATGGTCTTGGAATAAAAGGAATTGGAGAAATGAGGAATCTTTCTTCTTCAAACAATACTTCCCTATTTTCTTTATTTAGCAGAGAAATTCTCAGCTTATATTCTCCAGGGGAAAAATCATTCAAAGATACAGTTTCAAAGATGTTATTTTTATCTGAATACTCAGCCAATCTTTTTTGAAAGACTTTTATTTCTTTTTCTTCTTTAAAAAATGAATACTTTATTTGATATCCATCTGGATATTTTTCTGTGTTAAAAATCTGAAAGAAAATGATTAAATTATCTTTTGGAGTAAAGGTTTGATTTGTATCACAGAGAATCTGTCTATCCCCTATCTTGAAGGGTTTAACTGGTTGAAGAGGAATTTCTTTCAATTCATAACCAAGAGTAATCGGAGTGATGAATAAGTCTTTTATCTCTGGAAGAGATATATTTCTTTCAGCAGAAAAGAATTC
This sequence comes from Acidobacteriota bacterium, assembly GCA_040756905.1. Taxonomy (NCBI): domain Bacteria; kingdom Pseudomonadati; phylum Acidobacteriota; species Acidobacteriota bacterium. The sequence goes on along the minus strand of JBFLYD010000008.1, from coordinate 23,953 downwards.
TTTTGAAATTATATTTTTTACTAAATAGTTTAATTTATAATTTCCTGAAACCACAGGGAATGATTCAACAATACAGAATGGTTTGGATTTAAGCTCATTGATTCTATCCTCTCCAATTTCAATTGAAATAGACCTCTCAAATTGAAATACCAATTTATCGTTTAAGTCAGTAATCTTTCCGAAAACCTTTAATGTTGTATAGTACTTATTCTGGTAGAAATCCATCGAGAGTCTTTTTGGCTGAATTGCAAGGTTCACAATATAGTGATTGTTGTTCATTCTGAAAGATTTTATGAAAGACTCAGAATGAATATAATTTACAGAATAATCCACTTCAATCGATTCTCTATACCTGAATAATTTCTCAGCATATTCATCCTCGACTTTTCTTTTTGGATACTCGTGAATTTTCCCGAGTAAAACTTCTGATGCTGCTGAGAGTCTGTTCGGATCAGATGTAGAATCGCCTGGAATTAAAGAAAGAGAAACCTGTGCTAACTGGCCTGGAATTTCTTTTAACCTTTCAATTATTTCATCAAGATTTTTATATGAAACCTGGCCTCCTATCATCAGGCTTTGAGGGCCATCTTTTAAGGGACTGTAAAGAATATATTCTCCAACACCATCTCTTTTAAAAAATACCACATTGAAATAAGGAGGAAGGCCCATTGAGACATCCCCCTGATAAAACCAGATTTCTGTTGGATAAACTTCCTGGGAGGAATCATAAGTTTCTTTATCCCTCGGCTCACCTAAGATAATGTAGATTCTTCCCCTGTCAGTCATCCAGCCAGGCCTGGGAGAGTCACGGCCTAAAAATTTATTGGCATATTCAATTCTTCTATAATGTTCGTCTTTGAACTCATTCACAGGTGTTCCAGGAGTTGGGTCACGAATTGCCCAGAATGCTTCGATGAATAAGTCTCTTTCTTTATCTGTTTGGAGTTGAAGAAATACCTCTCTTTCTTTATCTTTTATGATGTATACTACTTCTTCCTCAAGCCATTTTCTGTATTTTTCAGGGAGGTTTTTTATTTTTGAGTCTTTAGAAGATAAATTTATCGATAAAGATGTAATAAAAAATAGCGAAGCTAAAAAATACAATGAAATTTTTTTTATAATCATTCTTCCTTTTTATTTTAATCAACAGAAAAAATATTTTCAATTTTTAGAAAGACAAAAAAGGAACAGGCTACTTTTTTACACTAAATCAGATTAAAGCAACTTAATAAAATTTTATCTCATCTTGTTTAATTAAAAAAGTAGCTTGTCCCTTTTTTCCTTTTTTGTGGTGGAGTGGGGTTGACCATGTTTTGTTTTATGAGATAAAATGGGAATGGTTTGATGATGATAAGAAAAAAAATAGGGTTATATACGAAGCTTAGTTGCTTATTTTTATTATTTTTTTGTATTTTAACAGGAATTATACCTGCACAAGGAATCTCTTCAAAAAAAGAAGTAACAAAAAGTTTGCCTGAAAAATATAAGGAATGGCTTGATTTTGTTTCTTACATAGTTTCAGACACTGAAAAGAAAGTTTTTCTTCAATTAACAGATAACAGGGAAAGGGATATATTTATCGAATCTTTCTGGAAAAGGAGAGACCCAACGCCAGGAACCCCAGAGAATGAATTTATGGAAGAACACAAAAAAAGATTTGATTACGCAAATAGTTTTTTGGGTCGAAGTGTAACCCGGCCTGGGTGGATGACAGATATGGGAAGGATTTATATAATTCTCGGCCCGCCTGTAAGCAAAGAGAGATTTGAAGGGGGTTATGTTTATCCAGCAGAGGTGTGGTATTATCATGGGGATCCGAAATTTGGCCTTCCATCTTATTTTGGGATTGTTTTCTATAAGAAAGGTGGAGCTGGCGAATATAAATTATATGATCCTGCAGTAGATGGGCCATGGAGTCTATTAATAGACAAATCCAACCTTGAATCAACAGATTATGAAGAAGTTTATGAAAAGCTCAGGGAAATAGAACCAACTCTTGCTCTTATGTCCCTTTCAATGGTTCCCGGAGACATTCCCTATAATTATCAGCCATCTCCCTTGAACAACATAATTTTGGCGAACATATATGAATCTCCAAAAAAATTGGTTGATGTTACTTATGCGACCAATTTCCTTAAATATAAGTCTCTTGTAGAAGTTGATTATTCTGCTAACTATATAACAAGCAAATTTAATTCTGTAATTTTAAAAGATGAAGAATCAGGAATTTATTTCTTGCATTATGCTATAGAGCCAAAGGTTATATCCATTGATTACTATGAACCAAAAGACCAGTATTATGTAAACTTTGAAGTCGTTGGAAGCATAAAAGATGAGAAAGAAAAAAACATATTTGATTTTCAAAAGAACTTTACACTTTACATAGATAATGATCAAATTGAGAGGTTGAGAAGCAATGGAATAGTTATTCAGGATTCTGTTCCAATTGTTCCTGGAAAATTCAATTTTATTTCTATGCTAAAAAATTCAATTTCTAAGGAATTTTCATATAATGAGACAAGTTACAATTTTCAGCCCGACCTTGAATCTATCCCAAAAATTTCTCAGCCTATAATTGGATACAGAATTGAGGATGCCAAGGGTGCTTCCCATTTTCCTTTCAAAGAGGAAGATTATAGAATATTGTTTCGAGTGGATAATGAGTTTTCCTTAAAAGAAAACCTTTATATTTTGTTTAAACTCCATAACTTAAACAAAACTCTTTGGGATAAGGGAAAAATATCGATAAGAATCTTTGAGATAGGAAAAGAAGATAAACCAATTTCTGAAAAAGAGATTACATTAAGAGAGAGATTGTTCAGGGACAGTTTATTTTTTAAAGAAGAATTTTCTCTTTCAAGTCTTTTCCCTGGGTTTTTCAGGATAAAAATTTACCTTTTTAATGAGTTAGGGGTTGTTATAGATGTAAAAGAAGATAGGTTTACGATATCTAATTCAGAAGTATTAAAAGAGCCTTTTATCTTGATGAAAGTCACTCCCCATGAGAAAAAATTCATTTATTATTATATATTAGCCACACAATGTAGAAAATTCGGATTAGTTGATAAAGCTGAAGATTACTTTGATAAAGCATTTGAAATTAACCCCAAATACGAGCAGGGAATTAAAAGTTTTGGCTATTTCCTTTTAGAGAATAAAAAATATGAAAAATTGTTGAAGGTAATTGAATCGTTCAAGAAGATTGAAAGGCTGAATTTTGATTATTTTTACCTTAAAGGTGTGGCTTTAATGGAGCTCAGAAACTTCAAAGAAGCAATCGAAGCATTTAAAGAAGGGAATAAAATATATAATAGTGATGTCAGGTTACTTAATTCTCTGGCTTCCTGTTACTTTAGAATAGGGGAAAAGGATAAAGCTAAGACAGTCTGGGAGGCTTCTTTAAAGATAAACCCTAACCAGGAGAATATAAAGAAACTTTTAAAATCTTTGTAGGGTATGAATCGAGTCAAGTTCAAAATATTGAATTGAAAAAAGAAATATCCAAATAATTGAACTTAATAATTCAAAATATTGAACAACCAGAAAAATTTTTTTAAAAAAATGGAATGATATCAATAAATTAGATTTTGGCATAAATTTTGCTTATAAATTAGTGTATAGTGTATTAATTATGTTAGAAAGAGGAGGTGAGAGGAAAAAGCAAAGAATCAATTTTGATGTATCGGTTTCCCATTCAAAGAATGGGAAGGGAAAATGGTAAAAAAAATTAAAAAAGGAGGTTAAATGAATAAGATTTTAAAAAGTTTACTAATTTTCGGGTTCATTTTCATTTTAATTTCTTCTCTTTTCTCACAGATAAGAACAGGAAACATATACGGCAAAATCGTTGACACTACAGGTGCTCCCCTTCCTGGAGTCACAGTTACTTTAACAAGTATCTTGATTGCTCCCATTGCAACAGTAACCTCATCTGAGGGGGCTTTCAGGTTTGTATCACTCCCTCCTGGAAAAGATTATGCGATAAAAGCTGAACTTCAAGGGTTCAAAACCATGACTCAATCAGGGATTATCGTTGAAGTAGGAGGAAACGTTAGTTTAACACTTACCATGGAAGTGGCCCCTATTGCAGAGGAAATAACTGTTACCGCTGTAACTCCAGTTGTTGATGCTAAAAAAACAACAGTTGGTCAGAATGTTACTCAGGAAATGTTGCAGTCCTTACCCACAGCCCGAGACCCCTGGGTCGTGCTCCAGATGGTTCCCTCTATCATAGTTGATAGGGAGAACATAGGAGGAGCAGAGTCAGGACAGCAGTCATTCTTTTTTGCCAAGGGTGTTCCAGATCGCTGGCAATATGTTTGGGCAATGGATGGAGTTGTCATCACTGACCCTGCAGCCGTTGCTTCACCAACTTACTTTGATTTTGATGCTTTCGAAGAGATGAACATTGTTACAGGCGGAGCTGATGTTTCAATTCAGACTGGTGGAGTTGCTCTCAACATAGTTACGCGAAGAGGAGGAAACAAGGTAAGCCTTGGTGGAAGATACTACATGACAGACTCAAAGTTCCAGGCAGACAACCTCACTGCAGATCTTAAAAAGCAGGGTGTTATTGGTATCAACAAGGTAAATGCCATTAAAGATTATGGATTCAACGTAGGTGGTCCTTTTATAAAAGACAAAGCATGGTGGTGGTTCTCAGCAGGTTCCCAGGATATTAAAACAACAATTATTTATGGAACAAGAGATGATACACTTTTAACAAACTACGCTGGAAAGGTCAATCTCCAGCTCATTCCTCAGAACAGGCTTGAGATGTTTTTCCATATTGGAAACAAGGAGAAATGGGGTAGGTCTGGAACTGCAGAATATCCTGAGGGTTTGTATCAAGGTGGTAGATTCCGCTTCGGTAGCCCGATTGCGAAATTCCAGGATGAGCACATGTTTGGAGACAATCTCTATCTCTCTGTCAAATATGCCTATTCTAATGCTGGATTCAACCTTACACCAATGACTGACCTAAAGTTTGAGCAGTTGGGTAAGTTCGATATAAAAAACCGAAGGTGGAATACCCAATCGCGATACTGGGTTAACAGACCTCTTCACCAGTTCCACGGACTTGCCAACTATTTCAATGACAATCTTTTTGGTGCTGCCCATGATATCAAAGTTGGATTTGAATATTCATACAGAAGATCTTACACAGAAGCTGTCTGGGCTGGTAATGCTGTAGTCTATTACAACTATGTCGATCCCACAGCAGACATAACCGGTGATGGGAAGCCTGATATAGTTCCAGGAATACAGGGTTTTAATTTCTGGAGAGGCTACTATCGTGACCACTATTCAAGAGCCATTTCTCCATTTTTCAGCGATACAATAACCTTTGGAAGGTTCAACCTCATCCTCGGACTCCGGTATGACGATCAATTCGCCTGGTTAGCTCCCTTTGGTCTTCCTGCAGTGGTAAAGGATAGTCCTGCATGGAAAAACAATGTTACTTCAAAGACAGCAGACCTTTTGGATAAACTTCTGCCTCCAGTGCAACACCCTGAAGTGAAGCCTGACTACAAATGGGTTTATTGGTCTCCAAGATTAGGCCTGACATATGATGTTTTTGGTGATGGAAAGACAATTGCCAAACTTTCTTTTGCTCGTTATGGACAATTCCTGCCAACCTGGGGGGCATGGCGCTTTGAGAAACTTGGAACAGGCGGCTGGATGTTCCTCTATTGGATGGATAACGGAGATAAAATCATTGACTTCACTGAGCTATACTGGCTATATATGAGGGGTGCTGGCCCTTCATACAAAATGTATAGAGTTTTTGACAGTGCAGGGAATTTCATCGGAAACTGGAGTGATGCTGCTGGTATCTACTGGGGTGGTTATGATTACCGCAATCCCACTAAATTGACAGAGCCATACTATAAAGTGGATAAGGATGCCAAGCCTTTCGTCACCTGGGAATACATGGCAACCCTTGAAAGGGAAATTTTCAAGGACTTTGGAGTGGGAATTGACCTTACCTACAAAAGATTTACCGACCACGCCTGGGACCTCTGGTACTATCCCGATACAGGGAAAGTTTTATCTCAGGATGATTACATGTTAGCAGGGTATGCGCCCAGTTCTATTGGTGGATTCCCCATGAAAGAGGGAGCAGGAAAACCATGGTATGTTTTAAAGAAAGGAGTTGCCTACACGCCATATAGAAGATTCATGAAGAGACCTGATTTCTACGATCATTACTACGGTATTGATCTGAGATTCAATAAGCGCCTCTCTAACAAGTGGATGCTCACTGGCTCTTTCACTTGGCAGAATCAGTCACAAAACCTTGGAAGCAAAGGATATCTTGATCCAACAAACCTCTGGGCTTTTGACGGAAAACTCTATGCTCCTTTCGAGGGCGGAGCAAGTGGAAAGATAAGCCAGTTCGTCTTTTCAAGATGGCTCGTTAAGCTTGCAGGAATGTACCAATTTCCATTCGATATCAATGCTTCCTTCGTCTTTATCGCTCGAGAAGGCTTTATCGTTCCTGAATACGCGAGTATTGTTGATACCAGGTTACCCAATCCTCTCTCGAGAAGTAATACTCTTTACTTCACGGAATTTGGTTCTGAGCAACTGCCTGTTATGTGGAGAGTGGACCTCAGAGTAGAGAAAATGATTAAATTCGGAGATACTGGAAGAATCTACCTGATGGCAGATGTGTTCAATCCATTCAATTCAGATATAATCAACAGAAGATACCCGAAATACCATGGAACATACTATGTTGCCGAGAACAGATGGGTTCCGTACATCTTAGATTTCCAGGCTAATGAAATTCTTAACCCGAGATTGTTAAGGGTTGGAGTAAGGTTCACATTCTAATAGAGATTCTAATAGAGTAATTTCTCAAGGTAGAACTCAAAAGCCCCTCTCGTCAAGAGAGGGGCTTTTTTTTATTTATTGAAATGTTAGAATAAAAAGGGAGATTTTTGATGAAAAAAATTGGAATTATTTTAATTCTTTTTTTTCTATTTTGTATCTTTATTTTTTCTCAGGATTATAAAGGGAAAGCAAGAGTGACAGGAATTGTCTCCGATGAAGAGGGTAAGCCTTTAGAAGGGGTCAAGGTGAAGCTTTATTCAGTAATAGCTGGCGGTGGTTTTGAAGTAATGACAGATGCATCAGGGAAATGGGTAGGGGCATGGATGAGAGGAGGGATGTGGAACATAGACTTTGAAAAAAATGGTTATATGCCAAAAAAAATAAGTGTTGAAATCTATGAAACACAGAAAAATCCTCCAATTGAGGTTAGATTGAAGAAGATGGAGGGAAAGGTAATCACTGATGAGCTGAAGGCTGAGTTAGCACGGGGAAACCAGCTTTTTGATGAAAAAAAATATCAAGAAGCCATGTTAATATATGAGGATATACTTAAAAAGTTTCCTGACATCTATATTATTAATAAGAATATTGGGAATTGCTATTTTCTATTAGAAAATTATGAGAAGGCTGAAGAATACTATCTTAAGGTTTTAGAGAAGGAGCCAAACAATTATGAAATTATGCTCCTTATAGGGAATTGCTATGCCAACCGTGGTGAGAATGAGAAAGCTTTAGAATGGTATGGAAAAATAGTTTTTGAAAAAATTAATGACCCCACGGTTTTATACAACATAGGCACTAATTATTATAATAATTCCAAATTTGAAGATGCATTGAAGTACTATAAAAGAGCAGTTGAAATCAAGGCGGATTTTCTCGATGCTCTTTATCAGTTAGGCCTTACCCATTTGACTATGGGAAGCTATAGAGATGCTATAGGTGTGTTTGAGAATTATTTAAAGTATGACCCGGATTCTGAGAGAGCTTCTCAAGTTAAAGGATTTATTGAATTTTTAAAAAAGAAAATCGAAGAAAAATAATACTTTAACCCAACTACATAAAGTGTGGAAAAATTTTTGAAATTGAAATAAAATAAAAAATTGAGGAAATATTAAAAATTTAATATTTCTGGAGAAAAATTCAGGGAGGAAGTAAAATGCAAAAAATTAATAGAATTATTTTCATTTCCATCACAATTTTAATCTTTTTGCTTAGTCTCAGTGCAGTAGCAAAAGAAAAAAAGAAAAATGAAGAGCGGAGAAGAAATTTACCACCTAAGGTTATAAAAGAAGTCGAGGAGGGTCTAAAAACACTGCAATCAAATGGAGTTTTCAATTTAGAAGAGTTGAATACTTTTTATTTTCCCGCTCAGATGGAAAAAACTTATGCTGTAATTCTATTCAGGGCAGAGCTTATTAAAGATGCTGAGGAGATAAAGAAAGAAATGGAGAAAAAATTTGAAGAGATGAAAAAAGAAAAAGGAGAGGAAGAGGCAGAAAAAAAGGGGGAAGAGCAGCAAAAAATTATTCCTGCAATCCCGACATACCATTTCTTTTTGCAAATTTATAGGAAAAGTGAAGATGCCATGAAACTATATCTTGAATATTATTCTCCAATGCCTTTTGAAAATCAGGATCCCCAATATTATTCATTCGGAATCCCATTGGATCCTGGAGATTATATCTTTGCTTGGGAGGTTTCCCGGAGAGATTTGACAAAGTATGGAACTTTCTTTTTTAAATTGGATGTTCCTTCGATGGTATTTAAAAATTTAAATTTTTCTCCGCCTTTTTTCCTAAAAGATTTAAAAGCTCTACCTGCAGTGCAAACTGTTTTCACTGTTCACAAAGATAATTTTGTCGTAAGCCAAGCTTCAATGTATCCATATCTTACAAATCAGTTTAGAGTTGAGGAGATGCCAACTCTTTTCTTTTACATCCTTGGAGCAGGAGTAGATGAAATTAGCAAAGCGGTAAACCTTGAAATGCATATTACTATAAAAAAAGAAGATAAAGAGGTTCTTAAATATGCAGCGGTGAGCTTTACCCATCCTGTTGTTGCTCAACCTGTAATATTTAAAACTCCACAGATTACTCTTGAAAAAGGGAATTATATACTGGAAGCAGAGATAATAGATAAAATCGGAAATCAGAAAAATAAATCCCACATATCTTTTGAAATAATAGAATAAAAATAAGGCGCATCCAGATGGGCTCAGGTCTTCATTATTCATTTAATATCAATGAAGGTTATATTTTGTGGAATAATAATGTAATAAGTCTAATTCACTATTTGAATAATGAAGACCTGAGCCCATCTATTTAATTAGGATTTTAACTTTAGTACCTGGTCTTGCTTTAAGAAAAGAATCAGCAGATTCCTGGTTTATTCCAATTTCTAAAAAATTTGAACTTCCCACAAGAAAAATCAATTCATCTTTTCTTCCCTCAAAATAGCTTTTAACCCTTCTTGAGATTTTTTTACCTTTTATTTCCAGTAATAATTTTTTATCTGGATTAACCGAAGCGATAAATTCAACAGGAATGCTTGTTATAAGGTTTCCAAACTTATCTACATGAATTATTTCTGCTTCATAGACATCTTTTTTTATCAATTTTGGTGAAGGAAAAGGAATCGCTATATAATCAGAAATTTTTTCTCCAAATTCGTTCAATGGTAAACCTCTTGAGAGATGGGCAGCCACAGGAGCCATAACATCCCTTCCATGGAATGTGTCTGAAATGGTTGGAAGGAAATATTTTGATTCCTTAATTTCATATATCTCTCTTTCTGGATTCTCATTCAAAACAAAAGAAAGAATCCCGTTATCAGGAGCGATAAAATACTGGTTGTTTGTAAAAGTGAGGATAATTTTTCTTGGAGAGCCAACGCCTGGATCTACAACACATATAAATATAGTTCTTTCAGGGAAATATTTATAGCAGGACTTTAAAATGAACGCTGCTTCTTTTATGTTGTATGAGCCAACAGAGTGAGAAATATCTATGATATGGACATCTGGATTAATCTTTAAAATCACTCCCTTAATGGAAGAGACAAAATAATCAGTTTCTCCAAAGTCTGTAAGAAGAGCTATCACACTCATTATTTTCATATTAAGTTAAAAAATGATTTCTATCAAGATAGATCATTTTTCAAGCAGGGAAAACCATGCCTACTTTGCATTCGTTATCAGTTTTCAGGAACCTTTGGTTTCTCCGCTACTCTACCTGCTCACTCATATATCTTTATTATTCAGCATTAACTATTTATTAATATTTATATGCTCCTAATATATCGCTCAGAGAATGGTTGCCTTCTTTCTACTTATTGACTGGAGTTTTACTGCTGATTCCTCCTTATTTCAAAAATGCAAAAAACAAGACCTGACCCCAATTTTTTGCATTTTTGCTGGTTGGCCTCTTTCTAATTGCTGCTTAAATCCATTTTATTTTTGCTTGACTAATTTACATCAGAATGTTAAAAAACACTGCGGGGGAAAAATGAAAATTAATAATGAATTAAAAGAGAAGCTAAAAAAGGTAAGTTATTTTCCTGTTATAGTATGTTCGGAGGAATTGCCTCTTATAATAATTTCGTGGGATCCTGATTTCCAATTAAGAGAGGAAGGAGAGGTTGCAGTGTTTCCTGTGAGGAATTACATTAAGCTTGAGGAAAATATAGTAATTTATCCATACGTTCAATTCTTAGCTCTTTTCGATGAGGAGAAATTGGCTTATAAGTTTAGAGGAAAGGCAAGAATCGAAAAAGAAGGTGAACTTTTCGAAAGGATGAAGAAGAAAAACCCAAAAGCCGAAGCAGCGCTTGTGATTAGAATATTGAAGGTGGATAAAGAACATATATGGAAATAATAGGTTAAAACATCAAATGTCAAGCACTAACCTAATGTCATATCCCTTAAATGACTTCCATTATTAAAGGTATGACATAACACTTTCCCTGCAATGAGAAACATAAAAAGAGTATTTATAAATTCAATCTTTTGTTCCATACTTTTTTGTCTTTTGATTCTTTCTCTCCTTAAATCGCTTAACTACTGGATCTCGATCCCAGAAAAAGAGACCTTAGCCTATTTTCTTTGGATTTTCATTTTTTATGGATTTTTTTTAATCGCATTTTCTTTCATTTTATATTTTTTTTATAAATTTTTTTCTACTAAAGAAAGGGAGATTAAAACATTTGATATTTATTTTTTAACAGGAGAATTCTCTTTAATTTTTATACTGCTAGGAATAATATTTTTTTCAAATGTAAAATACTACAGGATTTATTTCCCAGATTACATATATCTAAGGATAATTTTTTATTCATTTTTTTTGATAGCTTATGGAATTCTTGGGTTTGCTACAAAATTTCTAAGAAAATATAAAAGAGAATTAAGTTTTTTCTTTGTTTTTTTATCATTTTTGATTCCGATTTTCATTTATTCAGATTCTTCGAAAATGTTTAAAAAACAGGATGTTCAAGAAAAGATAGAATATTTTCAATGGAGAGGAGTTCCTCGAAAAGTTGTTATTCTTTCAATGGAAGGGCTCACATTAGATTTTATTATTCCTCTTATTTCAGAGGGAAATCTTCCAAATTTTTCTTATTTGATGGAGAATGGTAGCTGGAAACTTTTAAAAAATTTTTCTCCAAATGAGTACTTCAGTCTCTATACTTCTTTCGAGAATGGAAAATATCCCTCAAAAAATAGAGCATTTTCTAAATATTTTCAATTTAAATTCTGTAAAAGCTCTCTCTTGATACTTCCCAGGTATCTGTTAATCGCCCAGGGAGAAAAAGTGGGAATTTTCAAATCTATAAAGATAAACTATCCGGGAGATACAAAAGGCATTTTTAAGATTTTAAGCGAGGCAAAGTCAAATTATTGGGATTCGAGAGAGGTAAAAAATAGGGAGAATATAATGGCCAGCTCATCTGTTGGAGAAAAAGCTTTTGCTGAGATTTTCCAAGATCTTCTAAAAGAGAAAGGTTGGAAAGGGGAACTTTTGAAAAAGTCATTTATAACCGATGTGGAGGAAAGTGACAGCGCATTGAAAGAAAAGGAGAAAAAATCACCGATATTATTTTTTCTCCATCTTCAAGGTCTTGATCTTGTTGAACATTATTTCTACAAATATTCAAAGCCTGAGCTTTTTTTGGAGCAATCTGAAGAGGAGAGAGAGAAATTTTCAGATGTAATTTACAAATATTATAAATTTTATGATTCAATCATTGGAAAATTTCTTTTTAGCCTTAAAGAAAATGAAATATTCATTGTTTTTTCTCCTCATGGAATGGATCCCTATCCTCTCTGGAAAAGAGTTCTTGGATGGTTTTTAGGGAAGAAGGAGATCTCTTCTTACCATGATGAAGCTCCTGAGGGTATTGTTTTTTTCTATGGAAATGGAATAAGTAAAGGTAAGAGCATGGATTCAGTTTCATTAGTTGATCTGGCTCCGACTATATTTTACATGCTTGGCCTTCCTGTGGCGAATGATATGGATGGCATTGTAATAAATTCAATACTGGAAAGAGAGTTTTCGAGCAGAAACCCTATGTTTTACATATCTTCCTACGATTACATTAAAATAATTAAGAAATTTTAAAAAATCTTGAAATCTGAATTGTTGCTATAGTGAAAGAAATAAATAAGTTTACATGCAAGATATAATTCGTCATTCCCGTGCAAACGGGAATCCAGGCGTCGTTTCTGCGAAAGCAGGAAACCAAAGAAAGTAGATGAAAAAATTTTATGTCTATATTCTTTGTAATAAACGAAATGGCACTTTATATACAGGTATAACATCAGACCTCGTCAAACGTGTTTATGAACATAAAAATAATCTGGTTAATGGTTTCACAAAAAAATATAATGTCCACCGTTTAGTATGGTATGAAATACACGAAACAGCAGAGACAGCAATTCTCAGAGAGAAACAGATAAAGAAATGGGAACGGAAGTGGAAGCTTGAACTTATTGAGAAGTATAATCCAGAGTGGAATGATTTATATGAAAACATTTGTAGATAACCCCTGATTAAATCAGGGGCTGGATTCCTGCTTTCGCAGGAATGACAAAAGAGGCAGGGATGACCATAAGATGAGTTCCTTAAATTGAAAAAGTAGCCTGTCCCCTTTTTTCTTAAAAGAATTATTGGCAGGTAATTTCAAAATATGGTATAAGAGATATTAATTAAAAAGGAGAAATTTATGAAAGAGAAAATAAAAGCAAAGATTATGGATGATAAGAAGATGGAGAGAGCAATAGCCAGACTTGCTTTGGAAGTTGTTGAAAGGAACAAAAATATTTATAATCTTGCTATTATTGGAATTAGAACAAGGGGCGTCTATTTAGCTGATAGAATTGCCAGAAAGATAGAAGAGTCAGAGAAGGTGAGTGTTCCTGTTGGTTACTTAGATATAACTTTATACAGAGATGATTTGTCGATGCTTTCATCTCAACCAGTAGTTAAAAGGACTGAGATAAATTTTCCTGTGGAGGATAAGGATGTGATTCTTGTGGATGATGTTCTATTTACAGGAAGGACGATAAGAGCAGCGATGGATTGTATAATTGACCTTGGCAGACCCAGGACGATTCAACTGGTTGTTCTTGTCGACCGAGGTCACAGAGAACTTCCGATAAGGGCAGACTATATCGGAAAATTTTTGCCAACTTCAAGAAGAGAAATTGTTCATGTGATGTTAAAAGAAGAGGATGGAAGAGACCAGGTATTAATAGCTGAGCCTGCAGAAAATAGACTTAAGGAAATCAAGGAGGGGATTTGAATTTTTCAAGAAAACATCTTTTAGGCATTGAGGAATTATCCAAAGAAGAAATACTCCTTATCCTCGAAGAATCAAAGTCATTTTTTGAGATATCTGAAAGGGAAATAAAAAAGGTTCCTCCTCTGAGGGGAAAAACAGTTATCAATCTATTCTTCGAGCCGAGCACAAGAACAAGGTCTTCATTTGAGATTGCAGCTAAAAGATTGAGTGCCGATTTAATAAATTTCAATGCTTCCACATCCTCTCTTCTTAAGGGAGAAACTTTAAAAGACACTGTGTTGAACCTTGAGGCAATGAGGTCTGATATTATTGTACTGAGGCACTCCTACTCATATGCTGCTCATTTTGTAGCTTCATTCTGTAAGTCATCTGTTATAAATGCTGGAGATGGCTCCCATGAACATCCCACCCAGGCCTTACTCGATGGATTTACTATAAGGGAGAAAAAAGGAAAGATAGAGGGGCTGAAAGTGGTGATAGTTGGAGATATCCTTCATAGTCGTGTAGCCCGTTCGAACATATTTCTTTTAACCAAGCTTGGAGCAAAGGTGGTTCTCTCTGGACCGCCAACTCTTATTCCAGGTTATTTTGAAAGAATGGGTGTTCAGATTGAATACAATCTTGACAAAGCGCTCAAGGATGCAGATGTTATCATGATGCTCAGGATTCAGCTTGAGAGACAGGGGAAGAATTTCTTCTCATCTCTGAGAGAGTACAGAAATCTTTATTCTTTAACAAAGGAAAGAATGAAAATTGCGAAAGAGGATGCAATTATAATGCATCCAGGTCCTATAAATCGAGGTCTGGAAATCTCAGCTGATTTAGCTGAGAGTTTAAGTTCGGTAATTCTTGAGCAGGTATCCAATGGAGTGGCTGTCAGAATGGCAGTGCTTTATCTTTTATCAGGAATGAGAGAGCAGTGATGAAAAGAGGGATATAAAATGAAGCTTTTAATAAAGAATGGAAGGCTAATAGACCCTTGCTCGAATATCGATGATACTCTTGATATTCTGATCGAAGATGGGAAAATAAAAGAAATAAAAGAAAAAATTCAGGATAAAGAAGCTGAGGTGATAGATGCAACCAGGCTGGTTGTTTGTCCTGGGTTTATCGACATACATACTCATCTAAGGGAGCCGGGAAGAGAAGATGAAGAGACAATCGAATCAGGTTCACAGGCTGCAGCAGCTGGAGGGTTTACTTCAATTTGCTGTATGGCTAACACCGAGCCTCCAAACGATAAGAAAGAGGTTACGGAATTTATACTGAGAAGGTCAAAAGAAATAGGAATTGTAAATGTGTTTCCAGTTGCATCTGTCACAAAAGGGCTGAAAGGAGAAGAGATAACCGAGATGGCTGAGTTAAAGGAGAATGGAGCTGTCGCATTTTCGGATGATGGCGTTTCTGTGAAAGATTCTCTCGTTCTGAGAAGAGCGATGGAGTGGATAAAGATGTTAAATTCAGTGTTAATCGAGCATCCTGAGGATTCTATTCTATCTGATGAGGGAGTGATGAACGAAGGATATTATTCTGTCAATTATGGGCTGAAAGGAATACCTTCAGAGTCTGAAGAAATAATAGTTTCCCGAGATGTTATAATAGCGAGAATGACCGGTGCAAAGCTTCATTTCGCTCATATAAGCACAAAAGGTGGGGTGGAGATATTAAGAGAGGCCAAAAAGAAAAAAATCCCTGTAACAGCAGAAGTTACCCCCCATCATCTCATTTTAAATGAAAGTAATTTGATTCCATGGGAATCAAATCATAAGATGAACCCACCTCTCAGGAGTGAAGAGGATAGAAAGTATTTAATTGAAGCATTAAAAGATGGAACTATTGATGTTATCGCAACAGACCATGCACCTCATACGGAGGATGAAAAAGCAGTTGAATTTAATTTAGCTCCCTTTGGAGTGGTAGGACTTGAAACTGCAGTTTCATTAATTTTGGATAAACTTGTTCATAGAGGAATGATAACCCTTCAGAGAATGGTTGATGCTATTTCGTGCAGACCGGCAAAGATCCTGAATTTAAAGGGAAAGGGGAAAATTGCAGTGGGTTATGATGGAGATTTAACCCTTTTGAATCTTCAAAAAGAAATTATTATTGACAAGAATAAATTCTTTTCCAAGGGAAAGAACACTCCTTTTCATGGATGGAAACTGAAGGGAAGAACAGAAATAACAATATCAGGAGGAAGAGTTGTTTGGATGGCAAAGAAGTAGAGTTTAATAATGGGTAAAAATTTGGTTTTCTTGGCCACTCTTGCTGTTCACAATAGTTAAAATAAATTATCTTAATATAAACTCTATTTGCTTATGATTTAGAGAGCAAAATTAAAAAAGAATGAAAGAGAATACTGAAGAGTTAGAAAAAATAATCGGATGGGAATTTAACGATAAATCTTTATTGGAAGAAGCTCTTACCCATAGTTCTTATGCATTTGAAAAAAACATTGAAGATAATGAAAAATTGGAATTCTTCGGCGATTCAGTTTTTGGATATGTAGTCTCAGAATACATATATAAAAATTACAAAAATTTAACAGAGGGGGAGATGTCAAAGCTAAAAGCCATAGCTGTTGGGATGGATACCATTTTCAAACTGAGTAAGAAATTAGAACTTGGAAGATATCTTATTCTTGGAAAAGGCGAGGAAAAAAGTAAAGGAAGAAAGAAGAAAAGAATCGTTGTCAGTGCTTTCGAAGCTCTTGTGGGTGCTTTATCAATTGATGCAGGAATTGAACTCACAAGAGATTTCATCATTAAATTAATGGGAAATTTTTTCTCTGATTTTGAAAAAGGAATGGTTAAAATCGAGGATCCAAAATCAGAGCTTCAGGAATATGTTCAGAAATCTGGACTCTCCCTTCCAGAATATAGAATTATAAAAGAGGAAGGGCCTAATCATTTAAAGGTTTTTTATGTGGAATTGAACATAGGAGAGAAAAAAATTGCTGAGGGAAGGGGAAGATCAAAGAAGCAAGCTGAGCAGAGAGCCGCAAAGAAAGCTCTCGAATTATTAAAGAAAGCAAATCAAAAATAAATATTTAGGAAGTAAAAATTTTCCTTTGAAAAAATTTTTGATTGATTATAAAATACACCTTAATTAATTATTTTCTAATTTAAATAAAATAGGAGGAAATGATGAAATTATTGCCCAAGGAAAATATATTTTTTCAACTTTTTGAAGAACAGGGAGAGAATCTTCTTAAGCTTGGAGTTTTGCTGAGTGAGTTGAAAGAAAATTACGTAGATTTAAAGATATATTCAGAAAAGTTCAAGCAGTTAGAACATGAGACTGACATAGTTACGCATAGAATTATAGAGAGATTGAACAAAACTTTTATCACACCAATTGACAGGGAGGATATTCATTCGTTAGCCCATGAACTCGATGAAATAGTAGATTTTGTTGAAGAGGCAATATTTAAAATAAGGCTTTATAAAATAGAGAGAATTCATGATGAAATGATAGAATTCATTTCTACATTGATTAAATCCATCAATGAAATAGTGCAGGCTTTGGATCTGATAAAAAATAAGAAAAATTACAAAAATATTCTTGATATATGTATAAAGATTAACAGCTATGAAAATGAGGGGGATAGATTGATGAGAGATATGATGGAGAAGTTATTAAATAACAGGGAAGAACACGATTCTTTCAAGTTCTTCACTCATAAAGAAATTTATGAGTCATTTGAAATGGCACTGGATAAATGTGAGGATATTGCTAATATCATCGAAGGAATTGTCATAAAGAACATGTAATGAGAACGTATTTAATTTTGATACATTTCTGTCCCCTCACCCTCCCCCCTCACCTTAATCCTCTCCCCTTAGGGGAGAGGGAAGGGTGAGGGGGAGAGGATTAAAGCTTGCCCCGAACCTTGCCCTGAACTTGTTTCATGGGTTGATTCGGGAGTTGCTTGAAGCAAGGCTAAAGCCTTGCCCTACATATAACATTATTTATTGAATTTGTATTAGTTATTTTAATAAAAGGAGAAACAAATGGGTGGAGAGATTTTATCTATTCTTCCTGTTCTTATCTTAATCTTAGGAGCTGAATTCGTAAATGGATGGACTGATGCTCCCAATGCTATTGCAACCGTTATTTCAACAAGAGTTCTTTCCCCTTATAGTGCTGTAGTAATGGCAAGTGTATTAAACATATTGGGGGCATTATCAGGTACTGCTGTTGCTTTTACTATCGGAAAAGGAATCGTAAAAATGGATATTATCAATACTAACACAGTAGCTTCAGCTATGGTTGGTATTATCATATGGAGCACACTCGCCTGGTATTATGGTCTTCCCACGAGTGAAAGTCATGCCCTTATATCAGGACTCGCTGGAGCCGGACTTGCACAAGCAGGGCCTTCGGTTCTTCTCTGGGAAGGATGGAGAAAAGTTTTAATAGGTTTATCTTTCTCCACATTTTTGGGTTTTCTTGGCGGTCTTGGAATAATGTTTGGTCTTTACTGGTTGTTACGAAAGGGTAGTCCAGAATTCATAAGAAAAATATTTGGAAAATTACAGATTTTTTCAGCGGCGTTTATGGCATTCAGCCATGGAAGTAATGATGGCCAGAAGTTTATGGGCGCATTTTCTTTAACCCTTGTTCTGGGAGGTGTTTTTCATGAGTTTCATGTACCTATCTGGGTCATTTTAATATGTGCTATTACGATGGGAATTGGTACAGCATTAGGAGGATGGAGAATTGTAAAGACCATGGGTCTTCGTTTGACAAAATTAGAACCAATTCATGGCTTTTCTGCTGAAACATCAGCGGCTTTAGCCATAGAGTTTGCATCCAGGCTTGGAATTCCTCTAAGCACTACTCATACGATTAACACTGCGATTATGGGTGTTGGAACAACAAGAAGGCTTTCAGGAGTGAGATGGGGGGTTGGTAAAGAGATCGTTACAGCTTGGATTTTAACTTTTCCAGTTTGTGGGATAATTGCATGGACAGTTACAAAAATTTTAAATTTCATTTTATAAATTAATTTAATCATTCGTGACGGTTTTCAGGAACCTTCGGTTTCTTGGCCACCCTTCTTAGCCATAAAAACCTAACTTATTTTTCTTTAATTTTTGCCATCTTGAAGATAACTAATTTTTTAGTTAATATAATTTATTATAGTGAAGGCTAAAAATAAATAGACGTAGGGCAAGGCTTTAGCCTTGCAAAAAGCAACCCCCCGAATCAAGTTCGGGGCAGGTTCTAAAGGGTTGCCCTACAAAGAAAATGTCAACTTATTTATGCCGTTCATTATAATAAGAGTGGAGGAGAGATGAAGAATTATCTAACAAAATCTTTAAGAAATGTTGCTGTTGTAGGCCATGGTTACACAGGTAAGACCTCATTAGTTTCAGCATTACTTTACAATTCTGGTGCTGTTAACAGACTTGGAAAAGTTGACCAGGGAAACACAGTTACTGACTATGATCCAGATGAAATTGAAAGAAAGATAACAATTAATTCATCTTTATGCTTTTTTGAATGGAATGATTATAAAATAAATATTATCGACACGCCTGGATACGGAAATTTTCTATGGGATACAAGAGCATCATTGAGAGCAGCGGATGGAGCTTTGGTTCTTATCTGTGGAATCTCAGGAGTAGAGGTTCAATCAGAAAAAGTCTGGGAAATTCTGGAGGAATTCCATTTACCAAGATTCTTTGTGGTTAATAAGCTTGACAGGGAAAACTCAGATTTTGAGAGAGCTATTTTGTCAATTCGTGATTATTTTGGAAGGAAAGCAATTCCAATCGTTATTCCTTTAGGAAAAGAGAAAGATTTCAGAGGGATTATCGATTTAATAAGAATGAAAGCTTTAGTTTATGAAAAAGATGAGAGCGGAAGATTTAAAGAAATAGATGTGCCATCAGAGGTTTATGAGGCAGCAAAGAAAAAACGAGAGGAACTCATCGAGATGATTGCGGAAACAGATGAAGAATTAATGAATTCATACTTTGAGAAAGGGGAGCTTTCTGTAGAAGATATGGAAAGAGGATTGAAAAATGCTGTAATGAATTTGAACATATTTCCAGTAATGGCTACTGCAGCGGTTTTGAACATAGGAGTCCAGCCAATTATGGATTTCATAGCCAAATATATTCCATCACCTGATGATTCCAGTGCCCCTTTTTCTTCGCTTGTTTTTAAAACTATATCTGACCCCTTTGCAGGAAGAATATCTGTTTTTAGAGTATTTTCTGGAAAATTAAGCCCTGATTCAAATGTTTATAATTCGACAAAAGATGCTTTAGAAAAAATTGGTGGGTTGTTTTACATTATGGGAAAGCAACAGATTCCCTGTCCGCAGGCAATTCCAGGAGATATTCTTGCCACTACAAAGTTAAAGGAAACCCTCACGGGAGATACATTGTGTTCAAAAGAAAATATAGTAAAGTTTCCAGTCATAAAGTTTCCTGAGTCTTCGATTTCTTTTGCTATAGAGCCAAAGACAAGGCAGGACGAGGAAAAAATTTCAACTGCTTTACACAGGATTTCAGAAGAAGATCCAACAATACATTTTGTAAGAGACCCCGAAACAAAAGAATTGATAGTATCGGGAAATGGGCAGCTTCATGTTGAGATAATAGTTGGTAGACTTAAGAAAAGATACAATGTAGATGTGATTCTTCATCCTCCAAAAATCCCTTATAAAGAGACCATCAAAGGGACTTCAGATGTCCAGGGAAAATATAAAAGACAAACTGGAGGAAGAGGCCAGTATGGAGATGTAAAAATTAAAATGGAGCCATTACCACGAGGGAAGGATTTTGAGTTCGTTAATCAGATTTTTGGAGGTGTTATTCCCAAAAATTATATCCCATCTATAGAAAAAGGATTGCAGGAAGCAAGAAAGAAAGGAGTCCTTGCAGGATACCCAACGATTGACTTTAAAGTTATTCTTCATGACGGCTCTTACCATGAGGTGGATTCTTCTGATATTGCTTTTAAGATTGCTGCTTCAATGGCATTTAAAAAAGGAATGAAGGCAGCAAGTCCAACAATCCTCGAACCAATAATGAATGTGGAAGTTTTCACACACGAAGCTTATCTGGGAGATATTATGGGGAATCTTAATGGAAGAAGGGGGAGAGTTTTAGGGATTGAGCAGAAAGGAAATCTGAACATAATAAAGGCCCAGGTTCCCATGGTAGAGATGATTGATTTTGAACCCACATTAACCTCAATAACAGGAGGCAGGGGTTCATACCATATGGAATTTTCTCACTATGAAGAAGTTCCTTTCCATCTTCAACAAAAAATAATTGCCCAAGCAAGAGAAGAAGGAAGAATCCCGGCTGAAGAGGAATAACAATATTAATACAAACGCATTAAGTAAGATGACATAAACTCATAGTATTGTCATTCCCGCGTAGGCGGGAATCCAGTTTTATCATTATGTTTCTGGATTCCTGCTCCCCGATTACTACCTTCGAGGACAAGTTTTGCAGGAATGACGATAAATGTAACATTATTAATTTCGTTTGTATTAATAAAATATCTGCTGTTATCCTGAAGGAAGATGGAGGGAAGAATCTCCGCTTAGGAAGAGTAATTATATTAATGGCAATAAATAAACTTCATGTAGGGCAGGGCTTTAGCCCAAGATATCAGAGATACATTAAAAAAATCAAAAATTGCAATAAATAAACTTATGTAGGGCAGGGCTTTAGCCCTGCAAAATAACCCTTAATCAAGTTCAGGGCTAAAGGCTTGCCCTACAAATTAATTATTGCTTATTTTTTTAAAGGCAAGATCCAGATCTTCGATGAGGTCTTCTGAATGTTCAATTCCTACTGAGATTCTGATAAGTTTATTGGAAAGACCTGATTTTACCCTTTCTTTTTCAGGGATTGAAGCATGAGTCATCGAAGCAGGATGTTCAATCAGGGATTCAACTCCTCCAAGACTTTCAGCAAGAGAAAATATTTTTGTAGAAGATACGAATTTTTTGGCCTCATCCATTCCACCATGTTTTAACTCAAACGAAATTATGCCACCAAAATCTTTCATCTGCTTTTTTGCAAGATTGAATTGAGGGTGGGATGGCAAACCAGGATAATTCACCTTTTCCACTGAAGGGTGAGACTCAAGATATTGAGCAATAATCATTCCATTTCCTGAATGTTTTTCCATTCTCAAGGATAAAGTTTTTATTCCCCTTAGAACAAGCCAGGAATCAAAAGGACTTGGAATCGCTCCAACAGCATTCTGAAAAAAAGATAATCTTTCAAAAAGGTCATCTCTGTTTGTAACAATTGCTCCACCAATTATATCGCTATGACCTCCAAGATATTTGGTAGTGGAGTAAAGAGATATGTCCGCTCCTAAATCTAAGGGTCTCTGGAGATATGGTGTGGCAAATGTATTATCCATTACAACAAAAATGTTATATTTTTTCGAAATCCTGGATATACTCTCAATATCACAAAGCTTCAAAAGTGGATTGGTAGGAGATTCAAGCCAGATGATTTTTGTGTTCTTTTTTATTGTGTTTTCCACTTCGTCTAAAATAGTTGCATCAACAAAATCGAATTCTATTCCATAATTTGAATACAGTTTCGAAAACAATCTGTAAGTGCCTCCATAGAGGTCATTTACTGAAACAACATGGTCTCCTGATTTTAAAAGGTTCATCACTGTATTTATCGCAGCCATACCAGAAGAAAACGCCAGGCCATATTTAGCGTCCTCTAAAGCTGCTAAATTTCTTTCGAGAGCAGTTCTCGTTGGATTTTTTGTTCTTGAGTATTCATATCCTTTATGTATACCAGGAAAACTTTGAACAAAGGTAGAGGATAAATATATGGGAGTCATAATTGCTCCTGTTGCTGGGTCTGGCTCTTGACCGCCATGGATGGATATAGTTTCAAATCTCATTTTTTCCTCCATTTATTTTTAAGATTTAATTTATAATTTTTAAGGCAATTAAAACTCTAAAGCAAAACTCTATCCTAAATCAAGAAATCCTTTTTCTCTCATCCATTCATCATTATATATTTTACTTAAATATTTCATTCCAGAATCAGGAAGAATAACAATTACTGTTTTATCATCTGATAATCCTTCTGATATTTTTAATGCTGTCCATACAGCAGCTCCGCTTGAACCCCCAGAAAATATTCCCTCCTCTCTGGCAAGTCTTCTTGCTGTTAGAAATGAATCTTTATCTGTAACCTGAACAATGTCGTCAATCACATCAAAATTAAGGGCATCGCATAGCATATCCTCGCCAATGCCTTCCACAAGATAAACATGGGGTTCAATCAGTTTTCCAGTTTTAAAATAATCATAATAGACCGAACCTATGGGATCCACTCCGATTATTTTGATTTCAGGATTTTTTTCTTTCATGAATTTTCCAACCCCTGATATAGTTCCCCCAGTGCCAATTCCAATGACTAAATAGTCAATTTTACCCTCTGTTTGATTCCAAATCTCAGGACCAGTAATTCTGTAATGAGATTCTGGATTGTCCAGGTTATGATATTGATTGACAAAATAGGAATCAGGAGTCTCACTGGCAATTCTTTTAGCAACTTCATAATAACTTTCTGGAGAGGATGGAGGAACATCTGTTGGGCATACAAAAACCTCTGCTCCAAAAGCTTTCAACAGGTCGATTTTTTCTTTACTCATTTTATCAGGAATGGTAAAGATAGCTTTGTATCCCTTTATCGCACAATATATGGCAACAGCCACACCAGTATTTCCAGAGGTGCATTCCACAACAGCTCCTCCTGGTTTTAAAAGGCCCTTTTTTTCTGCTTCTTCAAGAATGTAGAATGCCATTCTATCCTTAACACTTCCTCCAGGGTTAAAAAATTCTAACTTCGCATAGATTGAAGCTTTTATACCTTGAGTTATTTTATTCAATTTTACCAATGGTGTATTTCCCATTGTTTCTAAAATAGTATTTTTTAAATACATTTTTTTCTCCCTTTTAAAAATTATTTGAAAAGGTTTATTTTAAGGATGAATATTACATTTAGATGATCGAGGAAATTGGGTTGAATTGACGATTATTATATTTAAGGAATTTTTCCTTTTTCTTCTCATTTCTACACTTACTATCATCTTATTTCATTGAAAATACTATATTTTATTTAATACTATTTGTCAAGAAGCTAAAGAATTTAACCGGTTTTTCTGCACTTATGCAAAATCTAGCGTGACTTTACTAAGCAAGAGCGTCGCATAAGAGACAATCTATTGAAATTATTAGAACAAACGATCTTTTCAATTGTATACACTGAATGGGATATTGGTTTTTAAATCAACTTCAAGCAAA